>JAGQRE010000249.1 GCA_020425695.1 Planctomycetota bacterium | reverse complement strand
GAGCCGGATCCTGAATGCTACCACGATGCGGAATATTCTGGGGGTGGTCCTGGCCATTTCGGCCTGGCAGGTCTTTGCGATCATCAGCGACACGCCGCTGATCCCCGGGCTCGAGCGCATCGTTGCCGAGCTGCTCTATATGCTGCGCGACGGGACGATCGCCCATCATGCGCTGTCCTCGCTGGCGACCGGCGGGGCGGGTCTGTGCCTGGCGCTGGTCGTGGCAGCGGTTCTGGGCGTCGGGGCTGGGCGCAACTGGGTCGTCGATGCCGCGATTCACCCGCTGGTGACGCTGCTCTATCCGGTGCCGAAACTCGCCCTTTATCCCCTGATCATCCTGCTGCTGGGGATCGGCTGGCCGTCGCGGTCGGCACAGGTCGCGCTCGAATGCTTCTTTCCGCTGTTCGTCCACAGCTATGCGGGCGCCAAGGCCGTCAGCCAGCGGGCCGAATGGCTGGCGCGGAACGTGGGGGCGGGCCCCTGGCGGTTCTTTTCCGACATTCTGGTGCCCAGTGCCCTGCCCACCATGCTGACCGGGCTTCGGGTCGCCGTTCCGATCATGCTGATCGTGACGACCGTGACCGAGTTCATCGGAGACTCGCAAGGGCTTGGCCACCTGATTGCCCGCTCGGCCGCGTATTTCGACACGGCCTCGTCTCTGGCCGTGGTGTTCGTCTTGGGGGTGATCGGCATGATCTGCGACCGGATCATCGTCGCCCTTCGCCACCGCATCGTTTTCTGGGAACGCGCAGCAAGCCTGTAGGCGCTCGGGCGCCGCACTTTGGAGTGAGGAGTAAGGTCATGAAACGAGAACAAGCCGATATCGTTATCGTAGGGGCGGGGCTTGCAGGCCTGTCCTGCGCGATGTTCCTGGGTCTTCAGGGGATCCGATGTGTCCTGGTCGAGCGCCGGGCCTCGACCTCGGTGTTGCCCAAGGCGCGGGGGCAGAACCCGATCACAATGGAGGCCCTGGAAACCGCGGGGATCACCGGTGCCATCCACGCCGCCATTCCCCCGGGACGCCCGGCGATCACCTCGGTGGTGTCCGAGAGCATGACCGGCAAGGTCTTTCACGATCACATCGCGCACCGGCCCGATTTCAGCAAATTCTCGCCGCAACGGCCGGGCATGGCGAGTCAGGCGATGGCCGAGAAGGCCATCGCGGCCCGTGCCGTCGAACTGGGCGCGGATCTCCGGTTCAAGACCTTCTGCGAGGATTTCAAGCAGGACGCCGAAGGGGTCGACGTGACCCTGCGGTCGCTCGATGACGACACCCTGTATCGGATCCGGGCGAAGTATCTGCTGGCCTGTGACGGGATCCGCGGGGCCATCGCCAAGGAACTGGGCATCACCACGCATGGCTATGGCTTCCTCAAGACCGTGACGGCGGTGCGGTTCAAGGCGGATCTGTCGCAGGTCGCCGGCAACAACGCGATGGTGGTGCACTATATCCAGAACCCGGATATTCCCGACGGGGCCGGGGTTCTGGTCAGCACCGACTATGCCAACGAATGGGTGGCGAACATGTCGGGCGATCCTGAGCGCGATGAGGCGGAAACCGCCCGGATCATTCGCACGATGGTCGGGATTCCCGATCTGGAGTTCGAAATCCTGGGCGCGACGACCTATGACTACGCGCATCGCATCGCCGACCGGTTCCGCGAGGGGCGGGTGTTCCTGGCCGGGGATGCGGCGCATGTCATGCCCCCGACCGGCGGGCAGGGCGGCAACACCGCGATGCAGGATGGCTATTATCTGGCGTGGAAGCTGGCTGCCGTTCTCAAGGGGCAGGCGGGGCCGCAGCTGCTGGACAGTTACGAGGTCGAGCGTCAGCCCTATGCCGAAGTCGTCTGCACCTGGCAGGCCGCGAACCTGGCCGAGCGTCGGCAGATGCTCAACGTCACCGAGGTTCTGGGCAA
>JAGQRE010000248.1 GCA_020425695.1 Planctomycetota bacterium | reverse complement strand
CGTCCCTCCCATCGACCTTTGTGCCATCTGAGGTGCGCGAAGCCCTCAGCAACAAGGGCAACGTGCCGGAAGCGCTCCACCCTCGGCTCGACGAGTTGCTGGTGGCCAGCAATGCGCTCGCCAGAGCCTTCTCCCTCCTATCCACCTCACCCATTGCGAAATCGCCGGCGGACGATGCCGCGGGAAGCCCCAAACGCCACCCCCACCGCACCAACAGCATCAGCAGGCCCAACACCAGAGCTACGACCCGCTGGACAGCCACGGAACATGTCGAGGGAACGAGCGGACAGCCTAGAACCACCCACCTATTTGGCATTCTCGAATCGCCGAAGAACCCGGCCGAAATCGCCAAGGCCGCAGAAACGGCGGACGACTATTCGGCGGAAGCCGATGCAGCAATCTTTGAGTTGGCAGCGACGCTATCAAGCGTTCATCGACACGAAGTGTCGGTTCGCCATCGATCCGACGTCCGCCAGGGTTTCTGGGCGCGCACTCAATGGGATGCCCTGACCCCGGCCGAGATGCGTCATGCCAAACGGTTGCTGACCGGCACGGATATCTTCAGCAACAGCAGCCACCCTGAATGGGTGATACGGGAGGCAATCGCTCTGGGCCTGCTCTGCGCCAGCTCCGGCTCACCCTCAAACAGGGTTCATGCATTGCAATCAACGGAAACTGCGACCAGTCATGACGGTGACGCGCTGGATCTGAGACTCGGCGCTCTGCATCTGATGCTGCCGGGGGATCAGGACCGCTATCAACCTTCACCAGAACAAGGAGATCTTCTCCAGCCTGCCACCAATCGCTGCGTTCTCACATTGCCCGACGAGGCCTTTGAGGCCATCCAATCACTCGAGCCAGACGCTGATGGCTTCGTCTTCCGGTCTGACCTGAACTTGCTGGAATCGATCCTTGAAGGAATTTTCGCCGAATCGCGAAAAGACGAGCCTCGAATCACTCTGGCGCGTCTATGCCGCGGTCACCAGCTCGGAATTCTAGCTACGTGCCAAGACGTGGCCTTGGCGCAGATAGTTTGCGGTCAGACGCTTGGAACACCGACGACGCCGCTTGCGTACTACGCGGCACAACCTTCCAAGATTCAGGAGACATTTGACCAAGTGGTTGAAAACCACGGTTTCACTCCGCGAGAAGCCGCCGATGCAACCGACCTTTTGCCAGTCGGAAGTCGGCTCATCCTGACAGCAGAGGCCAATGCGTCCATGGTCAAGGCTGCCTGCAAGGGCATCACCAATCGGCCTCGCACAGAACGCACAGAGGGGCGGATGCTTCTTGAGCTGCACGACTGTCTTGTACCCGCCCTTGGTGCTTTGTGGATGATGGCGACCAGCTTCAGGCCCACATTCCACATCGGCGACGTGCGAGCAACCATGATCGACTGGTGGGAAAGCTTGGCAGTGATTACAGATAAGGTCAGCGATGATGGGCACGAAGGTCGGCTGGTTCCATTGGCTCCGACGTTGCTCGACAGTTTGGGCGCATACGGCTGGCTATTGGAAAAAATCTCTTCGGAGCGAAAGCTCCCACGAGCTATCCGCAAGTCCGCCAAAATGGCCCTCGACGGAAGTGGTCCACTGTTCTTCCTGACGACGCCAGGAGGTGTCCGCCCGCTCGCACCTGCGGATCTCGACAGAACCCTTCCCGAAGGCTGGAATCTCCCCGCCAACTTCCGTCGGCACCGTTTGGCTACCCGCCTCAGGGAGGTGGACTGTCCAGGCCTCTATATTCAGGCCCTGATGGGCCACCATGAACTGGGAATCCAGCCGCACGGTTCGGAGAGCTTCCAGAACCCGATGGACTTCGTTAGCACCACGCGGGAGTGCATTCAGCGCGTCCTGACCGAAGATGGCTGGAAGCCACTACTGGGCGGCGCTGGTTCATTGGATTTCTTTCGAAACGCTGTTCCCGCAGTGGGTTCTCGTGCCGCGCAATTCGACGACCAGTACGAAAAGCGTGCGCGTAGTCGCTTCCGAAGAGATCGCCAGTGCGGCGAAGACTTGCGTCGGACC
>JAGQRE010000247.1 GCA_020425695.1 Planctomycetota bacterium | reverse complement strand
GTTCCTCTCGATCGGCACCAACGACCTCGTGCAGTACCTGCTGGCCGTGGATCGCAACAACGACGCGCTGGGCGACCTCTACTCGCCGCTGCACCCGGCCGTGCTGCGCCTGCTGCACGACGTGATCAAGCTCGGCCAGAAGCACGGCAAGCGCGTCCTGGTCTGCGGCGAGATGGCCGCCGACCCGGCACAGACGCGCCTGTTGCTGGCGCTGGGCCTCACCGACTTCAGCCTGCATCCCGGATCGATGCTGGAAGTTCGACAGATTATCCGCGAAAGCGACCACCACGCCCTGCGCCGCCGGGCATCCACCCTGCTCCGCGCACCCGACCGCGAAGCCATCGAACGCGCCATCGCTCGACTGTAGGTGAATTCAGGCAACACCGGACCCACTGCGGGTAGGATGACGCCTCGCCCTGCCCCACTGTCACCCAGGTTCGCCTGCCTGCATGGATGCCTTTCAGATTGCCTTCGTGATACTTGCCTCAGTCGCCGCGTGGCTGTCATTCCGTCGTGTCGGCACACCAATCGCGACGCCGGCACCGGTCACTTCGTCGGCTAAACCGCGCTATCGTAGTCTGCAGGACACTATGGGCAGGGGTGGCGACAATCTTCTGCTGCTACGCATGCTGGCAGCGTCACTGGTGATCTACGCTCATAGCTATGCCTTATCGCCAATCAAAGTCGGACGCGATCTGGTAACCGATCTGTTCGGCATCTACGCAGGCAGCATTGCGGTCTATGTCTTCTTCTTCATCAGCGGCTTCCTGGTCACCGGCAGCTGGCAGCGCCGGCATGACCTGCGCGCATTTCTAACGGCTCGTCTGTTCCGCGTCGTGCCTGCATATGCCGTTTGCCTGATTGGGTGCGCGCTCCTGATTGGCCCCGCAGTGAGCCAGTTGGATGCCGCGACGTATTTTCGTGACGGGCAGACTTGGAGCTACATATTCCACAACCTCTCGTTCACTGAAAGACTGCAGCCCGGCCTTCCTGGCGTTTTCCTGGATCATCCCCGCGAGTCTGTGAACGGCTCGCTCTGGACGTTGCCTGCTGAAGTTCGCGCCTACACACTCCTCGCCATACTGGGAGTCACGGGAGTGCTCTCAAGACGCTGGCGAACTGCAATCTTTCTGGGGGCTGGCTATACGTTAGTGCTGCTCTGGGATAGTCCGATTCCTCTCGTGAATATGAAGATCGCGAAACCGTTGATTGGCTACTTTGCACTTGGAGTCCTGACGTGGACGTTTCGTGAACGCCTGCCCCTAAACCTGTGGATTGGCATTGCCTTGACTATCGCATCCGCCATTGCAAGGCTTAGCCGTGACCAGAGCTATGTGTATCTATTCGCGCTGGCGCTTTGTTATCTGTGCTTGCTATTCGCGTATCGCTTGACGTCGCTGGGCTTTTACAACCGTTTCGGCGACTTTTCCTATGGCATCTATCTCTGGGGCTTTCCGATGCAGCAAGTAGTGATCTACTGGCTGGCAGACCCCGCACCCTCCATGATCACGCTACTTGCATGGCCGATGGCTCTCCTTTGCGCTGTTTTTTCGTGGAGACTGATCGAGAAACCGGCCATTGCGCTAGGTCGTCGTTTTACCAGCCGAGCTGGAGCCTCACCGCCGCGGGAATCCGGTGCCATGGCCAACAGAGCTTCTCCCTGACACGACACCCAAAAGGGCGCGTTCTTATCACTCCTCGCGCAGCGCACGCATCGGGCTGATCGCCGTGGCCCGCCAGGCTGGTCGCAACGTGGCCAGCAAGGCGATGCCGAGCAACATCGCCGGCGTCAGCAGGTAGGCGTTGAAGCCGAACAGCGACAGTGTCGGCATCAGTCGTGACAGGGCGAAGGACAGCAGCAGGCACAGCGGCAGGGCGATGGCCATGCCGATCAGCACCTGGCGCAACGCTCCGCCCAGCACGAAACGCAGCACGCTGCCGGGCTGTGCACCCAGCGCGATGCGCACGCCGATTTCACGCGTCCGACGCGCGATCAGATAGCTGACCACGCCATACAGACCCACGCAGCTGATCA
>JAGQRE010000246.1 GCA_020425695.1 Planctomycetota bacterium | reverse complement strand
CCCGGGCAGCATGGGCGCGCGTAGCTACATCGTGCGCGGGCTGGGTAACGAGGAAAGCTTCTGCTCATGCAGCCACGGCGCCGGGCGCGTCATGAGCCGCAACCAGGCACGCAAGCAGTTCACGGTGGAGGATCACCGCAAGGCCACCGAGGGCATTGAGTGCCGCAAGGACAAGGACGTAATCGACGAAACGCCGATGGCGTACAAGGACATCGACGCAGTGATGGAAGCCCAGAAGGAACTGGTCGAGGTCGTTCATACGCTGAAGCAGATCGTCTGTGTGAAGGGGTGAGGGGATGGATACCGGACCAATCGAGTTTGCGTATTTACCGTGGGCGCTCATTCCTAGGCCTTGCATAGTTGGTCCATTCGCATTCCGCCCAATTCGACGTGAATCCACGCAATTTGCCAGCCTTCCCACACCGATCCGACAGACGCTAGTTTGTCATGACTCGTTTGAGGGAGAGCCGCGAGATGGGTGGACTCTCATTGAAAGATGTGGTGGCCCTTTTCAACCCAGCAATGACATCGCGTGGAGCAACTATTGGCGTCAGCAATGTCAGCTGGCGTGCCGGGTCCTAGCAATATCGTCGATTGCCGAGAATCAGCCCTACCTTCAGGGAGCAAATTACGTCAACGCTTCGATCTTTCAGCCACACTTTCAACGAGCAAAGAGCGCTGTGGACTTGCTCACATCTGTGGCACATATCACGAGGCGGAAGTATGGCACTGCAAGCCACCTTTGGCCCGCCGGCGTCAGGCAGCCTGAACCGCTCCACTGCCACGGAATTTGGGCACACGCTCCAGACAAGGCGCTACTTGACGCGCTATCAAGCTTTGCCTTTGGCGGGCGCGAGCCGGACAAGCGCACGAGGGGGATCCTTTCTGCGTGCGCGTTGTTCCTCAGTTCGCATACCGATGCGCCGAGTGTTGAACTTGAAGATGAGCTTGTCGGGCAAATCATCGCACTGAATATCTTGCTAGGCGGCGGCTCCAAGCACACTACGGCCAATCGCCTGAACGAACTGTTTGCCGAGGACACGCTCAAACTGGCACTTACGGCTTCCCAACGCATCGCCAAGCTATCGAGTAGCGAAGACGATCCTCGCTGTTCCAATGAGACTCTACTCTGGAACTGGTACATCGATGCGTATGCAGTTCGCAACGACTGGCATCACGAACGTCACTTGCGTAGCCAGTGCTACCTCTGGTCGCTGGAAGAACATGTGCACTTCTCGGCGCAAGTGTTTCCACTGGCGCTAAAGTTCTTGTTGAGCGAGTCAGGACACTACAAGTTGTCGGATCGCGATCACGCTATGGCCTACTCACTCATGCCAATCTTGCACACTTCCGATTGGTGGGAGTGCGAGTCCGAAAATTCCAGAGTTCCAAGGTGGAACAAGGCCGTGCAGCAAGGACATTCAGACATCGTCTGGCGCAAGCTACTTACCGAGACCCTCGACTTCGAGCCACCACCTCAGCAATGATCGAAATCGATGGCAGCCATGGTGAAGGCGGCGGGCAGGTTCTTCGGACCTCGCTCGCGCTTTCCGTTGTTACCGGCAAGCCGTTTCGTTTGTTCAACATTCGTGCGGGGCGGAAGTCACCGGGTTTGAAGAAGCAGCATCTGGCCTGCGTGCGCGCGGCGAAGCAGATCAGCAATGCCGACGTACACGGCGATGCCATGGATTCGATGGAGCTGAGCTTCACACCAGACGGCATCTACCCGGGGCAGTACCGCTTCAGTGTGGGCTCGGCGGGCAGCGCCGCACTGGTTTACCAGACTGTGCTACTCCCGCTGCTGCATGCCGATGCGCCGAGCTTCGTGATGATCGAGGGCGGAACGCACGCGGCCTGGGCGCCGCCGTTCGATTTCCTGCAACACACGTTCACACCGTTGCTTGAACGCATGGGCGCGACGACGTCGCTGTCGGCCGAGCGTCTGGGCTTCTACCCGGCCGGCGGCGGGTTGCTGCACGCACGGATTCAACCGTGGGCGCAGCGCGAGCACGTCGAGTTAGTTGGGCTCACCAACTC
>JAGQRE010000245.1 GCA_020425695.1 Planctomycetota bacterium | reverse complement strand
CCCGCGTGATCGGCGAAATGATCATGGACCGTTTGAAACAAGTCGACAAAGTCGCATACGTACGGTTCGCCAGCGTCTATCGCGAGTTCAAAGACCCGCAGGATTTCGTAGCCGCCGTCGAGGGCGCTGGGCACTAAGAAACCAGCTGCGGCACGCGACGGGCGCGACGAACTGCGGTTGCCGTTAAGCGCCACCAAGGGGTCAGACCCTGTTTTCGCGGTGTGCGCGCAATCGGACACTAGAAAACGCCCTGGGCGAAAACAGGGTCTGACCCCCTCACGAGATACTTGCCATTCAGGCCGCTAGCTCTTTTTGCAGCCTGGTTTCGAGGGTTTCGTGCAGCGCTTCTACGCAGCCCGGTTTTGTTGGGTCGATGCCCAACAGGTCCATCAGTTCCAGCAGCTTCTCGGGGATTGGCGGTACTTCCCCGTCAGGCGTTTCGTCGCAGGCCACCGCCCATTCGTGCATCCCGTTTGAAAACTGCATGACGTACTTTCGCACGCTCAACTCTTCGGGTTTTTGTTCCGTCGGCGTTGGTGCCTTGGGCGGAGCTTTCGCTTGCTCACGCAGAGTCTGTGCGCGTTCGCGGGTTTCGAGCGACGCGATCTGCGCCAGTTGACGCGTGGCCTTACCACCTTCGCGCATGACCTGTTGCAGGTCCTCCCACACCACGCCTTCGCCGGATTGCAGCGCTTTGATTTTACGTTTCAGCACCAGGTGCGCGGCCTCTACGCAATCGCGCAGAAACGCCTTGCTGGCCTCGAGTGAGTTTTGAGTATCGTCTCGCATTTGTCGCCCCTTTGTTCAGGTGTTTGGTTGTCTTCAGGAAGCATACAACCCGGTGCGACATCGCCGGGATGTACGCGGAAAGGTTGGTCTGAAGGGCTTCACGCGAAGGTGCGAAGAACTGCATCAAGGACGCGAAGGATCGGCGGATACGGGATGGATACTTTCACCCATAGCCGTTTCCGGGTGTGCAGACGCGGTTCTGAGTTTTCAATATTGCCGTTAACTGTTTCCGCCTGAGGCGAACCACTACAATGAATGTGCGCGGGCGCGCCATGCGTCGTAAATGAACAAAGCCCGAAACGGGCAATGACAAATCCGAAGGGGGCGAATCATGAACAATCCAAAGGTCGTAGTTGTCGGCAGTGGTTTTGGCGGCCTGGAAGCGGCATTTTACCTGCGTCAGCGCCTGGGCAAGCGCGTTGACCTGACAGTGGTGGCCGAGAACGACTACTTCCTGTTCAAGCCCAACACCATCTACATCCCGTTCGGCAAGGCGCCGGAGAGCTTCTATCACCCACTCGCGCACGCCTGCGAGAAGCGGCACATCGAATTCAGGCAGACCAGCGCCACCAACGTGGACCCGAAGGCCAAGGCGCTCATCACCGACGACGGCGAGATCCCGTACGATTACCTGGTACTGGCTACCGGTGCGACCATGCGTCCGAACGAAGTGCCCGGTCTGGCCGATAACGCCGCGACAATCTGGAATCCGGACGAAATGCTTAAGGTGCGCGCAGGCGTTGAGCGCGTTGTCGCGCAGGCCAAGGCCGGCAACAAGCAGCGCGTCCTGTATCTGGTGCCGCCGAAGAACAAGTGCTCGGGGCCGCTGTATGAAATGGTGTTCATGCTGGATTCGCATCTGCGCAAGCAGAAAGTGCGCGATCACGTGGAGATCACCTGGGCGTCGTTCGAACACTCATACATCCAGGCTTTCGGCAAGCGTCTGCACGCACACGTTACCGAAGAGTTCGGCGAACGCGGCGTCACCGGGCACCTGGAATGGCCCATCGAGAAGATTGAGCCGGGCAAGGCCATTTTCAAGAACGGCGAGTCGGTTGGGTTCGACCTGCTGATTTCCTTCCCGCCGTACGCGGCCGCGCAGGTGTTCGAAGCACTCGACCACGACGACCGCGGCTTCCTGAAGACTAACCACGAAACACGCCAGTTGGCTGGGCAGGACGATATCTATGCGGTTGGGGATGCGGGCGACTTCCCGGTGAAACAGGCCTTTCTCGCGCTACTGCAAGCCGACAC
>JAGQRE010000244.1 GCA_020425695.1 Planctomycetota bacterium | reverse complement strand
TCGATGTCGGCTCATCGCATCCTGGGGCTGAAGGCGGTCCCAAGGGTTCGGCTGTTCGCCGATTAAAGCGGTACGTGAGCTGGGTTCAGACCGGCGCGAGCCAGGTTGGTCCCTACCTACTGTGGGCGGAGGAGTCTTGAGCGAGTCTAACCTTAGTACGAGAGGATTGGGTTGGACGGACCTCTGGTGTTCCTGTTGGGCCGCCAGGCCCAGCGCAGGGTAGCTACGTCCGGAAAGGATAAGCGCTGAAAGCATATAAGCGCGAAGCCCTTCGCAAGATAAGGACTCCCCATCAGGACCGTGGAAGACGACCACGTCGATAGGCCGGGTGTGTAAATTCCGAGAGGAATGAGCTAACCGGTACTAATCATCCGATTGGCTTGACCGCAACAATCTTTGGGTCTCTAAGACCCGGGATTTAGCATCAACCATGTTGTTATTCATGTAGTTGATTCCAAGACACGTCGTTAGCGTCACGCAAAGATGTCTTGTTGCTGTTCGCAATGCGAACGCGCGCCGTCCAATGCACTGCATTGGCGGCGGTCTATCCAGTATGCTGTTGTCAGCGAGCCATGCTCGTTTGACAACTTTGCCTCGTACCGACGGGGCGTACAGTTTTCTCGGTGCCCATACCTGCAGGGACACACCCGATCCCATCTCGAACTCGGAAGTTAAGCCTGTAGGGCCGATGATAGTCGCAAGGCGAAAGTAGGTTGGTGCCGGGTTATAACACGGGTCGAAGCGTAAGCTTCGACCCGTGTCCGTTTAACCCAAACTCCGACGGCATTTCCCGAATCCCGGATTACACCGGCCGAGCCGTGCGTTTCACAAATGCCCCGGCTGTTGCCCCCGGCCGGGGCGCGAAAAGAGGGATCGATGCCAACAGGTGTCGGTCCCTCTGACTTTAATGCCTCCGGAATGCAATTGCCGTCACGTCTGTTGTAGGCTCCAAAGGAACTCGACACCGACACGGAGACATAATGACCAAAGTACTAGCGTTCGCCGGCAGCCTGCGAAAGAGCTCATGGAACAAGAAACTGGTCGCGGCCGCCGCTGAAGGTGCCCGCCAGGCCGGCGCCGAGGTAACCTTAATCGATATCAAGGATTTCCCGCTTCCCCTGTATGACGGCGACATTGAGGCGAACGAAGGTTTGCCTGCCAATGCCCTGAAACTCAAAGAACTGTTCAAGTCACACAACGCGCTGCTGATCGCGAGCCCGGAGTACAACAGTCATTACTCCGGCGTGCTCAAGAACCTGATCGACTGGGTTTCCCGCCCTCAGCCAGGTGAGAAGCCGCTTGAGGCCTTTCGAGGAAAGCCGGTTGCGATCATGGGCGCGAGCCCCGGCGCCAAAGGCGCCATGCGCATGTTGCCCCACCTGCGCGACCTGCTTTTGAACATCCAGATGCATGTACTGCCGGGGATGTACGGTCTTGCCGGCGCGGGCGAGGCGTTTGACGACGAAGGGCAACTCAGGGATGAAAAGGTTGCCGGGCTTGTGAAGGGGCTCGGGCAGTCCGTGGTAGACATGGCGAAGCGCCTGGCGTGACGTGCCGGAATATAGTTCTATGTCGAACTGTTATGGCGGATGAAAGGGGGAAGTAATGATCCGCATTCGCAAAGCAGAAGACAGGGGCCAGGCCGACCACGGCTGGCTGAAGACGTCGCATACATTTTCGTTCGCCGATTACCACGACCCGCAGAACGTCCATTTTCGAAGCCTGCGCGTGATGAACGAAGACTTCATCGCCGGCGGCAACGGCTTTGGCATGCATCCGCACCGCGACATGGAAATCGTCACCTATGTTATGCAGGGTGCGCTGGAGCATCGCGACAGCATGGGCAACCACGGCGTAATCAAACCGGGAGTGATCCAGCGCATGAGCGCCGGCACCGGTGTGATGCACAGCGAGCAGAACCCGACAGACGAAACGACGCACCTCTACCAGATCTGGATCTTCCCGCGTGAGAAAGGGATTGAGCCCGGCTACGAAGAGAAGTCACTGCCCGAGACGAGCCCCGGCCAGTGGGTGCTGGTGGCATCACCGGACGGCAGCGAGGGCTCG
>JAGQRE010000243.1 GCA_020425695.1 Planctomycetota bacterium | reverse complement strand
GGACCACCCCACGCACCCCGAGTCCTTCCAGCCCCAACAACAACGACGTAGGCTCGACCATGTCCCTGGCTCTCCTTCGAATTCTGAGTGCTTCGCAACAGCCAGATGCCCGATAGCCAGGGGCGCCTCACCTCAACGACACGCCGAGACCCTGACCAGGCATTGCCCGCTTAAGCTCGAAGAGTCGGTGCGCGACTGGATGGCGTGGGAGACGGCCAGGGCGGCGAACACGATGGTCAGGTGTGCCTCGATGGCCTCGCGCATGCGGTGGAACATGGGGCGGGCTGAGAGGTCGGATTTGGACATCCGGAAGGAGTTCTCGACTTGCCAGAGGTCGTGGTTTTACGCGATGACCTCGGCGGCGGGCATGACGGTGGCTGGCAGGTTGGTGACGTAGCCCTTGAGCCCGACGAGGGATTGCGCGCGGGCCAGGCTGGCCTCGTCGAGGACGCGGTTCCCGGCGTGGGTCTTGACGAAGCGGGTGGATTTGACGGTGTGCTCGCCGTTGATGACCTCGTGGGCGCGGGTCTCCTGGGCGTAGAGGGTTTTCTGGTCGCGGCGTGCCCGTTTGGCCGAGTAGGCCCAGATGGCCCGCCAGGCTGCGGTGTCGGTTTCGGGGTTCCAGACCGGCTCGGCGCGATGGGCGGTCTCGTTGACCTTGTTTCGGGCGTGCCGGGTGTGACAGTGTCGACGATCTGCCCGTCGGTGAACACGTCATCCGGCCAGTGAGAACACCTAACCGAAGATGCCACTGAGACCGTTAATCTGACGGACACGTTTCGGGCGACCCTGACAACATCGTCACCGAACTCGCGGAGGTAAGGCCTGGGCGCGGCGAGCCCCTTCCAGCCGGCCCACCTCAGCGGGGCAGGCCAACTCAGATGTAGCTTTCCCGTGCAGCAAGACCGGTCGTTGTAGGGTGATTACATGGAGAACGATGCTTCAGGCGCAACTCTTCTTAACCTCGGCTGTGGGTACAAAACAACTGATGCCGAAGGCGTAGTGAATATAGACTTCGGCGTTTTTCTGCGTATTGCGACAACTCCGATACTTCGTAATGCGGCGCCGTTTATCGTCGGACGGGGGCGCGTAGAGAAACTCCGGCAACTCAGTGCGAACATAATGGTCTACGACCTATCCCGTGGAATACCGGCAGCGGACAATAGTATCGAAGCGGTCTATCACTCACACATGCTTGAGCATCTCGACCGCGACGTTGCCGTAAATTTCATGCAAGAGGTCGCACGCGTGCTCCGGCCCGGGGGAATTCATCGAATTGCTGTGCCAGACCTTGAATATTCAGTGCGTCGATACATCGAGCACCTCGACAGCGACGACCGAAGCGAACTCCACGATCCGTACATCGGGGCGTTGCTTGAGCAGTCTGTTCGGCGCGAGGCTGCGGGAACAAGCACCCAGTCCCGATGGCGCCGCGTTCTTGAGAACCTTATTCTTGGTGATGCACGCAAGCGCGGCGAGACTCACCAATGGATGTATGACTCCAAGAGTCTGTCGGAGTTGTTGAGTCGTACCGGTTTCACCAATGTTCGCCGGTATCGCTTTGGTGAGAGCGGGATACCAAATTGGACTGACTACGGACTTGAGTTTGACGAAAGCGGTGGGGAGTACAAGCCACACTCGCTGTATTTGGAGGCCATGGCCTAGGTGTGCGGGTCGGTGAGGCCTTCGCCGGGTGCTTAGCCATCGAGTCTGTGTAGTGAGCTGGGGTTCCCCCCGTTTGGTGGACGTCCTGACCGGCTGGGCGATGCCCGGCAGGAGAGGATGCACTTATGGGTGCAAAGCGGAAGAGTTGCACCCCGAAGTTCTGTGCGGAGGCTGCGCTCCTGGTAACTGATATCGGGCGCTCGATCGCGGAGGTCGCGCGGGAGATCGGGGTTGGAGAGGCCCTGCTGGGCCGCTGGGCGGCGATTGAGCGGGCGAAGATGGAGGACCCTTCCGAGGCGCTGGATGCCGATGAGCGTGCCGAGCTGGACCGGCTGCGTCCTGAGGTGGCCGAGCTACGGATGGACCGTGCGTTCTTGAAAAAAAGCAGCAGCCTTCTTTGTGACCGAGAACTCGAACCCGAACGGGCATTCGCGGTGA
>JAGQRE010000242.1 GCA_020425695.1 Planctomycetota bacterium | reverse complement strand
CGGCAGGAGCCCGTTCATCACCGTGGCCCGTGCCGGGGAGCACAACGGGCTGGTGGAATAGCAGTTCTCGAACACGACGCCCTCGGCGGCAAGGCGCGAGAGGTTCGGCGTCTTCACCAGCGGATGCCCGTGGAAGGGGAGGAACTGCGCGGCCAGCTGATCCGCCATGACGAAGAGAATATTGGGTTTGGTGTCGGTCATTGACGCCCTATATGCTGAACGGCACGCCCATGAAATATATTCTGCTCGCGCTCATCCGGTTTTATCAGCTGACATTATCGGCTTTTGTGGGCCGCCGCTGCCGCTATTTACCGACCTGTTCGGAGTACGCCAGCGACGCCATACGCAAGCATGGCGCGGCGCATGGGTCTGCCTTGGCTTTCGCCCGGATCTGCCGGTGCCACCCTTGGGGCCAGTCGGGTTTCGATCCCGTGCCGGACGTTTACAAAGGCCCTGTGTGGCGCATGAAGGAAGATGGGAAAGGGGCCCCGGAAAGGGGCCCCTGACGGTGCTGCTGCGGTGCTGTAGTGCTGTAGTACTGAAATTAGAGACTGAAGCGATAGTTGAGGCTGGCGCGAACCGTGTGCATGTCCTCGTACTTCATGTTGACGGTTCCCGAAACGCCCATGCCGTCCGTCAGGAAGTGATTGGTGTCCGGCAGCGACACATAAAGATACTCGAGGCCGACCGAGAGCGAATCGGTGATGGCGTGCTCGAAGCCGCCGCCGATCGTCCAGCCGTAGGCCCACTGGACTTCGCTGTCGTTGACGCTGCTTGGGCCCACGAGCGCGCCGAATTCCATTTCGGCGGCAGCCAGACCGGCGGTGGCATAGATCAGGGTCCTGTCGTCGGCCCAGCCCACGCGGCCACGCAGTGTGCCGAAGTTCGCCATGTTCAGATAGGTGGCTTCCACCGGATCGTCGTTGTCCGCCAGATAGTCGCTGAACATCCAGTCGCCTGCGATACCGACGACGATGCTGTCGAACTGGTAGTCGGCACCGACCCTGACACCGAAACCATAACCGATGCCGCTCATTTCCGGATCGATGAAGTTACAGCAGTACCGGCCCTGCACGGCGTTTGCGGCGCCGAACACGCCGATGCTCACGCCGGTCCAGTCATAGGTCGATGGACGAAGATCCTCGATGGGCGGGGGTGGTTCGAGATCGGCCGCCAGCGCCGAGGTCGCGGGGACCAGCACAGCGGCGGCGAGTGCAAGAGGAAGAAGATACGCTTTCATGATGATACCCCGAACCAGGTGTTACGTTGCAGTTCACGGTGATCATCGCTTGTTAGGGTTAATGCTGCGTTATTGAGAGTTTAAGAAAGACTGAAGTGCCTGTGTCAGCGTTGGCGCAGGCAAAAGAAGAGGGGCGCCACCTGGGCGCCCCTCGATGATTTCCGGCTGTGGACCGGTATCAGAACTTGTAGTTGATGCCGAGGCGTACAGAGTGGAAGCTCGGCGTTGCGCGGGTCGTGAAGCCGATGTCAGACAGATCCTTGTGACCCAACCCGACGTACAGGTACTCGACCTTGCCGGACCAGTTGTCATCGAAGGCGTATTCCACACCACCGCCGACGGCATAACCCATCTTGCTGTAGCTGTCGTTGATGTTGATGCCGGGAGGCCCACCCTGCACCTTGTAGTCAATGCCGGCGTAGGCCAGACCACCGGTTGCGTAGATCAAGGCGTTGTCGACAGCAAAACCAGCGCGGGCACGTACGGTGCCGAAGTAATTCACGTCGCTGTTCATCGTGAAGCCGAAGTTCGCATCGCTGTCATTGATGTCAGCCAGCTGAATGTCACCTTCGAGACCGATTACCACCTGGTCCATCTGGTAGTTGAAGCCGATCTGGCCACCACCGAAAATGCCGTTCACTTCCAGCTTGCCGACGTTGCCGCCCGGAAGGACGCCGACATCATCATCACCACCAAAGCCGTAACCAGCATTGAGACCAGCATAGAGACCGGACCAGTCATGCATTGCATCGGTCACGATATCGGCGGCTTGGGCGCTGACGCTGGCGAGAGCCACAAATGCAGTGGCAAGGAAATACTTTTTCATACCCATCATCCTCCTGAATGACTCGGATACTAGTCGTGAACGCAGCGGATAAAAAGCACTTTTTGGTTGAGACGGAGGTTTGTGGGAGGTGGTGGCTTTTTGGCAA
>JAGQRE010000241.1 GCA_020425695.1 Planctomycetota bacterium | reverse complement strand
CCTGTATGTGGCCGTACTTCGTCGCGCACGTGAAGTGACGATTGAACACTACGAGAAGATCGCCAACGGTCTGCCGACGCCGCTGCTGAAGGCTATTGCGGTCGTACGCGGTCACGGCGCGATCATGCGCGACAATGAGCCGTACTTCCGTCTTCACCTGCGTGCGCTGGCGAACTCTGATCTGCCGCGTGTGAAGCAGGTGCTGAAAGAAAACTACCTCACGTACAACCGCTACTTTTCGGGCTTGATTCAGCTTGCCCAAGAGCAAGGCGAAGTTCACAAGGCAGTCGATGCCGAACAGACGGCCTGGTTTATCATGAGCCAGGGCCTGCTGATGAACCTTTGCAACCAGCTCAGTATGAATGAGCTGCAGGAGGCCGGCTACGTCGACAACCTGCTTGAAGACGCGTTGGGGCACATTTCACTGATTGAAGATCCGCTGCGGCTGATCAAAGAGATGCTCGCAAGGCCGTCGAACTGAGCACGGACGCCAATGGGCCCTGAACCTTCGGGCGGCTGAGCTGCCCCCTCCGAGCGCTTGCAGTCTGATTGACTCGTGATGTACTGCCACTACACTCGTGGCGGTCACCGGGCGAAGTAGAGGCGTAAAGGATCAAGACATGGCAGTACCAGTATCCCAGATGTGGACGGTCGCAAGCTACGTTTTGAAGCAGAAGATCCTGCGTCGGAAGCGCTATGCCACTGTGCTGATGCTTGAACCGCTGTTGCGTTGCAACCTGGCGTGTGCGGGCTGCGGCAAGATTCAGTACCCGGCGCACATCCTCAAGAAGGAAATGGAAGTCGCTGACGCCCTCAAGGCAGTCGAGGAGTGCGGCGCACCGATCATCAGCATCCCCGGCGGCGAGCCTTTGATGTACAGCAAGATTGGCGAGCTGGTCAAAGAGTTGGTGAAGCGCAAGAAGTACATTTACCTGTGCACCAACGCACTGTTGCTGAAGCAACGCCTTGAGGAAGGCGTGTTCAAGCCAAGCAAGTATCTGACTTTCAACGTCCACATGGATGGCGACCGTGAAGCCCACGACTTCGCCGTTTGCCGTGAAGGTACGTACGATAAGGCTGAAGAGGCGATCAAGCTCGCGGTTGAGCGCGGCTTCCGCGTCTGCACAAACACCACACTCTTCAGCCATGTAGACACCGAACGCACGCGCAAGTTCTTCAGCCGCATGATGGAACTCGGGGTTGAAGGGCTGACCATGAGCCCCGGCTACAGCTACCAGAAGGCCCCGGACCAGCAGAATTTCCTGAGCCGGGAAAAGACATTCACGCTGTTTCGCGACCTGCTGAAAGATCCGGAGCCGGAGTGGCAGTTCAACCAGTCGCCGCTGTTCATGGAGTTCCTGATGGGCAAGGTGCACCTTGAGTGCACACCCTGGGGCAACCCGTGCTACACGCTGTTTGGCTGGCAGAAGCCGTGTTACCTGTTGCAGGAAGGCTACACTGACACGTGGGAAGAGCTGATCAACGACACCCAGTGGGAAAACTACGGGCGCGCATCCGGCAACAGCAAGTGCCAGAACTGCATGGTCCACTGCGGCTACGAGCCGACGGCAGTCCACCAAACCTTCAATAGCCTCAAGGGCTTTGCACGAACCGTGGCGGCGACACTAGGCGGCATCGACAGCCGCAAGGGCAAAAACATCACGCCGCCGGCGGTCGGGCACCGCATTGAGACCGGGGCTGAGGCGAAGGCCGGTGAAGACATCAGCGGCAAACTGCATCGTGCGGTAGACTATCGCGGCGACGTGACTGTGAAGCTGCGTGACGGCACGAGTCTTGAAGGCTTCGTGTTCAACATCGAGGGCGAGAGCGTTGACTTCTTTCCGTCAAAGGGCGCTGAGGTCCAGGTGCTGTCCTCGGGCGACGTCCAGGATGTTGACTTCACCGGGCGCAACTTTGCTGACGGCGCAAGCTGGGAGGCGTGGACGAAGAAGTACAACGAGCAGAAGGCGCGGCGTGAAGCGGGCGAAGCTGTCGGCGCAATCGGCATCTTCAGCGAAGAAGCGCAGTAGCGGACGATTGAAAATTTCATTCAAACGAGGCGGCGGTAAAACGCCGCCTCGCACAGTTTCGTGACGTATGTACATTGCTCTTGCCCAAGTGACGTACTTCGGGCAGATTTGAGAACCTGATTTCCGGCTTGGGGCAAAGTCTGGCGAATGCGTGAGC
>JAGQRE010000240.1 GCA_020425695.1 Planctomycetota bacterium | reverse complement strand
TGACCGGCACGCAACATGATCCGTGAAGCGGGAGTCTGATGTTGCGTGTCCGTGTCGAGAGATCCGTTATACGTCGTCATGGCACATTCACCATTCCTTACTTCCGGCCGGACCAATAGCCGGGACGGCGGTGTTGATGCCCAACAACAAGTATGCGGATGTCTTGGCCGGTGCTGCTATAGATCAACGAATACGGGAAACGCCTGAGTGGAAAGCTGCGCCTACGTCCAGAAGTGAGGGTGCCGAAGCCATGATTCGAAGCCAGCAGAGTAGCGACACGCTCAAACTCCGCAAGAAAGGCACGAGCTAGACCGACTCCGCCTTGCTCCCGATAGAACGCAAGTGCTTCCTCAAGCTCCTTCGTCGCTTCGGGATGAAGGGAGTAAGTCACCGAAGCTCTGCGCGCAGACGGGCAAGAACTTCCGCGCCTGGCACGGTGGCAACTTTACCTTCATCGACCTCGGCATCACGGCGTTCGGCTTCGATCGCCCACGCTTCTTCAATCTCAGCATCAGTTCCCAAACTCGCGATCAGGCGGTCGAGCAGGTGCGAACGTGCGCCTGCGGGCAATTTCAGTACTTCTGCCTCGAGCGTGTCGAGTGGTATGGACATATGACCTCCAAATTCGCGCGATACCTGAAGCTTGCCACAAACTGCGAGGGAGTGTTATGACTTCCAGGTTGTCGCCAACGTATAACGCCGCCGCTCAGCTGACGCCGACGGAGGTCGGATGCAGCGGCCTGTTATGCCTGCTTTTCACAAGCGTCATATGAACTCCGTCGTGATACTTACCATCAAGGCACACAGCTTCAGACTCAATTCCGTACTCCACAAACCCCATTACTGTGTACAGCGTGATTGCCGGTTCGTTTGGCACGTACACCTGCAAGTTCACGCGATGCACACCGTTGTCGAAGGCGTGTTGAAGTGCGGTTTCTACAACCTGCCGGCTTAGGCCTCGGCGACGATACCGAGGTGAAGTGAAAACGCCCCACATCACCATTTTGTGGTGCGATGACGGAAACTGGCCTGCACGGCTAACGGCCGCGGTTCCGGCAAGCTCGCCCTCGACAAAGCTACCGAACACAGCGTTTGGAAGAGGCGAAGAGAGCTGCGCTCGAAAGCCATCCAACGTGCGACTAAGTTCTTCCTCAAACGTCAAGCCCATTGGCACGGGGTTTTCTCGTGTGACTTCCCGCCGCAAGGCCGAAAACGCCGCAGCGTCATCAGCGCCAAGACGACGAATCTTCATTGGCTGTGCAACTTGGTTCATAGGGCATAACGCCGAATTTCAGCGGACGCCGAAGGCGGTCCGATGGAAAGACCTGTTAACCATTGAAGAATGGACCGAGGTCCGCCCGAGCGTGCTGGACAGCGTACTCAACCACTGACAGTGGAACGGCCTCAACGTGTTGAAGGAATGACCACTCCTTCCTCCCATCGAACCGAACAATCTCGAAGACCAGCTTTTCATTGTTGTCGTCAACAAGGTAGCACTCCCACTGCATCGCGTCCCGACCTGCATCCGTCGCGATCACCACTCTGTACTCGCGTCCTTCAATGAGCATGATGGTTAACGCAATGTAAGTCTCACTGCCTGTCGGATACCGTGGCGTCTTCGGAATACAACTGTCATCACTCCCTCCCGATCGTGGCTTCTGCATTCACTGCCGGGCGAAGTGTCTGCTTTTCTTGCAGCATAAAAAATTCGACAAACCCGGCAACGCGATTCTGTACGAATGACCGTCAATCGGGTACGGCGCGAGATATATGGCGTCGCTTGTCCGCAACGTTTCCCACGCTGAAGGACCCGTCAGCGCGACGAGGGGGCGGGCGGGCGGAGCAGGATGGTCCGCAGGCGTGGCGCGTTCCTTTTCTTGCGCCTCCTGTACCAAACGCCGATCTGCCGATCAACCCGCCTGCAGGCAATACTGCTGGTACAACGCCCCGGCCCGTGCCGTCGCCTGGCCCGGTTTCCCGTCGCCGATCAGGCGCCCGTCGATCTTCGTCACCGGCGTCACGCCGCCCAGGGTGCCGGTGACGAAGGCTTCCTTGGCCGAATACACCTGCGCCAGCGTGAAGTCGCATTCGCGCACCACGCCGCCGGCGGCCTGCCAGGCGCGGATGACGTTGGCCTGGGTGATGCCCTTGAAGCTGTACAGGCCGGTCGAGGTCCAGAGTTCGTCGTCGCCGCGCACGATGAAG
>JAGQRE010000023.1 GCA_020425695.1 Planctomycetota bacterium | reverse complement strand
GTACACCAGCTTGTCGAAATCAGCCCCTTCTTTTGCGCGCTTGTAGACGTCGGCCGCCTTCGTGAGCGCTTCACCCAAGCTTAGTTCAGGCTTCGTTCGGTCTGTGCTCTCGATACCGTTCGCGATCAGCACGTACTGGATCGTCACCACTTCGACGTCCAGTTCGTCTCTCAGTTGCAGCTCAACGGCGTCGTCAAGGAATTGCCTTTCGAGGTCTGAGTACTCGTGCGCCGTGCTGTTCGAGACCGGGGGCGGTGCATGGTTGATGCCGCTGCCGCAGCCCGAAAGCAAAACACCGCATGCGAGGAGAACCCCGCACGCGGTGATGATCGAGATGCCGTACTGTTTCGCTGTCTTCATTTCAGTCGTTTGATGATGTGCCAGCCGTAAGGGCTCGTGCCTGAGTCAAAGGGAGCCACGCCCACTTCGCCGACGTCCAACCGCCAACCCACGTCGCCGAATGCCGCGACCATGCCTTTGCGTGCGTAGACGTTGCGGCTGCGGTCTCCGCCACCAACCATGGTCATGCCGTAGATGCCGGGATGCGCGTCATCCGTGCTTTCCTTTACCAGCGCATCGAAATCAGCACCGTTGCGGATTTTCTCGTACAACTCGGCCGTGAGTTGTTCGGCCTCTTCCTTTGTACGGGTGACGCCGCCGATGCCGGCATCTTTGTGCGCTACCAGAAGGTGTTGTACCTGAATCTCGTCAGCCTTGCGCTCGTCGCGTGCGGCGACCTCAGCGATGTCTTTGCGAAGCGTTTCCAATGCGGATTCCTTTTTCGGTTCTTTGGTCTCGCTGGTCGAGCGCGACACACACCCGACAGGCACAAGAAGTGCAAGACAACAGACCAGAAGTAATGCTTTCATTCCTATACCTCACTGTGACTACGACGAAAACGCAAGGTCTTCGCCGGACTTGGTGATTTCCTTCAACAGCACCGTCGCGTAGCAGCCCTTCGGCAGCGTGAAGCATACGGTCAGTGACTTGTCAGCCTCAGCATACTCGGTGCCCACGTCGCTTGCGATGAACCGGAATGGGCGGCGGTCGCCTTTCTGGCTCAGCCCGTGCCCGATGTCCCACATCTCGGGAGTGATGCCGGACGCTTCCAGAACCTGCTGTTCGATTTCGAATTCGCGTCCTTTTGGCGAGCGCATCTTGTGCCCGAAGATCGGCCCCGTAGGCGATATCTCAAGTGACTTTGCCCGTGGTTGCTCAATATCTGCGTCTTCTACGTCAAAATCAGCGCCATTGGCGAGCCTGCAGATGTCGCCATCCCAGACGTTGTCGAAGTCTTCGAAACGCGCATCCAGTGCCTGGTTGAACAGCATCGACTGCACGCTGGAGACCTGGAGCAGCTTCAGCTTCTGCGGCAGTTTCTTCAGTGCGTTCCAGGTCGGGCCGTCTTTGATGACGGCACGCAACGCGGTGCGCTCCTGGTTTGCCCGTGATGGCCAGAGTTGCATCGCTTCTTCTGGACGCCCTGCGTTGTAGGCTTCGCGTGCGGCGTGAACTTCCTTGTCTGTTTCGCCGTCCGCATTTCCGAGCACGCAGCGGAAGTAGGCTTCGAGGTCACCGCGCAGCAGTGCCAGCCCCGCCTTCGGGTTCTCGCCGCGGCGTCCGAAGCGCTGGGTGTCGTACCAATTAGGTACGCCTCGTTTGGCCAGTAGCTCAAGAGTGGCCTGAGCGTGGGGGACAGCACTGGGCTCAACGTCGCGCAGGACGACTTCAAAGCGATTGGCTGCGAGGTGTCCGCGCTTCAGTTTGTTGCTGTGCTTGGTGACTTCGAGAACCTTCAGCTTGGGGATGTCCAGGGCCAGAAAGCTCTCGGGGTTTGTGTGTTCGAAACTGAACCATTGGCGCGTTATGCCGCGAGCATCCTTCATACCTGCGTAGCCGACATCGCGCTCTTTGAACTTCAGCTCACGGCAGATGCGCCGCTGTGCCTCGAATGTGCTGATGCCCGACTTCTCAATGTGTACCAGTGTGTGGTCTCCACTGCCGGAGAAGTCATACAGCGGAATCTCGAAGACCCGAAAATCTTCGTTGGCTGACTTGATCAGCCCCGGGCAGGGCGGAATGCCTTCGCTTGCGTATTTCATGGCGCAGGTTTTAGCAGAGTTTTCGAGGCTGCCCATGGATCGCGGACGCGAAGCGGCGCGTTTACTCAAGTTCAGAGCCTCGTCTGCCGAAACACGATAGGCCGGCAGTGTCGGTATCAAGGAGGCAGACATGGACCGTGGAGTGAAGATCGCAATTTTCGTGGCCAGCATTCTCAGCCTGGGGTTGGGTCTGATCTGGGACCAGGTACTCAGCCACGCGCGAGTGATGGTTGAACAGACCAGCACGGACGAACTGGCGCCTGAGGTCATCAATGCCCGAATGGGTTCGCCCGACATCGAACGCCTTGAGGTGCCGGAAGACATCGGCCCGAATTTCACGATCCAGCCGGTGGATATGGCGCCCGCAGAGGGGAATGGCGCCGAAGAAGATTCCACGCCGGTCACCGAGAGTGAATGGACAGATTACGTCGTTCAGGACGGCGATTCCTGGTGGAAACTTGCCCACGTAAAGTTCAAAGACCGCGGGCTTTCCTCAACAGACATTGAGAAGGCGAACAAGGGCAAGGTGCTGCGCCCGGGCGAAGTCATGCGCATCCCACCCAACAAGGAAGCCCTTGGCCAAGGTGCGCCGGCGACATCGAGACGTGAGTCAACAAATTCGTCAAGCGGATCGGCGGAAACAGAGTACGTCGTACAGGACGGTGATTCGTGGTGGAAGATTGCTTACGTCAGGTTCAAGGATCGTGAGCTGACCAGCGATGACATCGCGAATGCGAACCCCGGCGTAAAGCTCGTTGCCGGCAGAACGGTCAAGATACCGGCCGGGCGATAGCTAACGCTTGAAGTAGCTCAAGGCGTTAGGCAGCACTTCCGCTTCAATCGGTAAGAAACCAGCGAAGTCCCCGTCCACCTGGATGGGGACTTCTTCGTCAGCGGTTACCCGCACCTTCTTTGTGCGAAAGAACCTGGTGCTGTTGACGCGCCCCATGCGGCGCATCATTGCGAAGCTGACGAGCTTCACCAGCGACAACGGTGTTACACGCTCATGCACCGTCAGCACGTCAAACCGCCCGTCGTCCGGTTTGGCCTTGCCCGTCAACCACATGGGGCCGCCGTACTCGGGAGTGATTGAAACCAGCGTGTAGTTGACGCTGTCGAGTTGCTGGTCTTCGGCGTCTACCTTCAAAGTCCGGAAGTCGGAGTGTTTGATGGCCTTCCACATGATCGGAACGTACTGCGCGATGTGAATGGCACCGTCGCGCTCAGCCAAGGCTCTTGTGCACTGCCCGTCAAAGCCTGCCCCTACAAAGCAACTGAACAGACGCCCGTCTTGCAGGCGGCCCAGATCCCGTTTGGCAACTCGCCAGTGTTTCACCGCGTCAATGTAATCCATCACCTTTCGAGAGGCGCGGATCTCCTTGGCCAGCACGTTCCCCGTGCCCTGCGGAATCACCATCATCGGCAAGCCGTGAGGTCCGAGCCCGTTGATGACTTCGTTGAGTGTACCGTCGCCGCCGACGGCGATCACGGCGTCAAAACCCGAAGCCGCCGCGTTTGCTGCAATCTCGCGTCCGTGACCGGCGTGTTCCGTCAGCTTGATTTCGATTTCGACGTCGGCCGCCGACGCCAGTTCCGCGAAGTGCGGCAAAAGGCGCTTCGCGTGTCCACGACCGGAGATCGGGTTGGCAATCACAAGCAGACGGCGATCAGGCATTACTGGCTGTTCTTTGGGTCGTGCAACACCTCGTGGTAGGCGTTGGCGATCTTGATGGTCAATGATCCTGGCGCACGCGACAGCTTCTCTTCGTTGATCTGGCCTACGGGCATGACGTCACGGGTTGTCCCGGTGATGAACACCTCGTCGGCGTTCAGCAGGTCGGCGCCGGAAAGCACAGCCTCTTCGCACTTCAAGCCAACGTCTCGGCAGACTTCGAGGATGAAGCCGCGGGTGACGCCTTCAAGCAGGCCTTCCTTGAGTGCGGGCGTTTTCACGATGCCATCCTTGATCATGAAAATGTTGCTGGTGGTGGCTTCCGTAACGTTGCCTTCGACGTTCAGCATGACTGCTTCTGTTGCCCCCTGGGCGCGCGCTTCTTTCAAGGCCATGACGTTGTTGAGGTAGTTGCCCGACTTGATGGCGGGATCGGTGGATTGCTTGGGGTTTCGACGCAGCTTGGCCAGTACGATCTTGCAGCCGTGGGCGTAGTCTTCGTCGGGCCAGCGATTCAGTGGTTTGGCGATGCCTACGACGTTCTGGGTTTCGCAGTCCGAGAAGTCCAGGGACAGGGGGCCGACACCCCGTGTGATAATGATGCGTAGGTACGACTCGCCGCCACCGCGCTTGGCGTGCATGTCACGCCAATGTTGGAGGAGCCACTCGTCATCACGTTGCAGCGGCATGCCCAGCGCATTGGCACTGTTGTGAAGGCGCTTCAGGTGCCGGTCCGCTGCGAACAACCTTCCGTCGACCGTTCGAACGACTTCATAAATCGAATCACCGAACAGAAACCCGTGATCGAGGACGCTGATCTTCGCGTCGCTCTCGTCTACGAATTCGCCGTTAATACTGAAGGTGTAGCCGTAGTCGCTCATACCAGACTCTGCAGAAAGCTCATGTACCAGTCATACAGCGCGACAAGCCACTTCGTGCCAAGCGCTGCTGTGATTGCCCCAAGTGCCAGATAGGGCCCGAACGGTGTGCCCGGCCCTTTGCGCAGGATGATCTGGAAAACTCCGATGATCGCCCCGGCGAAAATCGCGATAAAGAACGCAGCTACCAGTTTCGGCCAGCCCAGCATCACGCCCATCAGCAGCATAAGCTTAATGTCGCCGCCTCCCATGGCCTCGCCGCCCATTTCCTGAACGCGTTTGGCGAAGATGACGTTTGCGGTTTTCCCGATCAACCAGAGTCCGGCGTAGGCCGCGATACCGGCCGTTAGTGCACTGAGGATTCCGTTCAGCCATGTGGGGCCGAAATGGAAGATCAGCGGATCGACGCTGCCCGGAAGCCCGAATTTCATGGCGTCCACATGCGCCGCAAACGGAACGAACACGATCAGTGGCCCGAGGGTGAGTTTGTCAGGAATCATGCGCAGGTCGAGGTCGATCAGCGCCCATGGCAGCAACACGCTGATCACAAGGACCGTATGCAGCAACGTCAGCCAAGCGAGAGGCTGGCTGGCGACGTTACCGTCACTTATAAGCACCCGCCAAGTCGCCAGCGTGAACAGCGTCGCGGTCAACAACTCGACCAGCGGATACCGTACACCGAAACGAACGCCACAGTAGCGGCACTTGCCGCGCAAGACCGCCCAGCCGACGATGGGCAGGTTGTCGCTCCACTTCAGTTGGGTTTTGCAACTTGGGCAGAAGCTGCGTTTCGGATTGTTGATTGATAGGCAGTTACGCGGCAGGCGATACACGACGACGTTGAGGAAGCTGCCGACGAAGGACCCGAGGAAAAACGCCAGCACCAGCCAGAATGCGGGCGGCATTTCACCTATGATCTCGAGGGCTTCCTTCATTTACCTCGGAACTCTGCCAGCTTCGCGGCGATTTCGCCAGCCAGCTCCCGGATTGGCTTATTTTCAAGCTCAAATCGAAGGTGCGCCGCGCGCTCGTACAGCGGCAGACGTCGGGACAGCACTTCGGGAACTTCTTCTTCAACGGGCTTGCCAGTAAGCGATGGGCGTCTGTCGTCATCGCGCGACAGGCGTTTGATCAGCGTATCCACCGGCACGTCGAGAAAAATGACCGTGCCGGATGATCGCATCGCCTTGATGTTTTCCTCGCGCTCAATCGCGCCACCGCCGGCTGCGATCACAGCATCCGGCTTGCCGACAGCCGCTTTCGCTACGGCCTCAACTTCAAGTTTGCGGAAGGCTTCTTCGCCCTGGGTCTCGAACACTTTGGCTATTGGCGCGCCACCCTTCAGCTCGATCTGCGCATCGGTGTCGACGGCACGACGCCGCAGCTTGATGGCAAGCTCTCTGGCCAAAGCGGACTTGCCTGCGCCGCGATAGCCGATCAACCATATGTGCTCCGAATGTTTCGGTGGTTCAGGTGGGTCGAACAACAGACGATAGCCGAAGATCTTCGCCTGCAGAGCAGCCTGCGCCCGCAGCATGCCTAGCCCATTTGCCACCCGGAACTTCGATTGCGCTGCCATCTTCAGCAGCGGAGTCTCATCCGGCTCATAAATCAGATCGTAGACCAGCGCATCGTGAGCGAGGTGAGGTTGCAGTCTCTGCCATGGAACCGCAATTTCGCCGGCGTGTTTGCCCTGCATGCCGCAAGGTGTTGTATTGATGATCAGGTCGTAGTTGCCTGAAGCTTCCGCAACGGGCTCGCCGCCTAATTCACTACAGAGTTCGGTTGCCTGTTCCTCGCGGCGGGCCAACACCTGTACCGCAACACCTTCACGGCGCAGGGCGAACACGACAGACCGGGCGGCACCACCTGCACCCAGAACCAATGCGGTCCGCCCGAACAGGGGGCCATCATACTCGACTTTCAGGTCGTCGATGAATCCTTGCACATCTGTGTTGCGCCCGCGGTAGCCGCCGCTGCCCAGCGAAATGAGTGTATTGGCTGCTTCCACGCGCTCGGTGACCTCGTCCAGCTTGGCGCAGCGCATCACGACGGACTCCTTGAACGGCACGGTGATGCTCGCACCGACAAGCCCTATGCCGCGCGCGAACTCAACAAAGTCCTGCACGTCCGCTGCGGCCAGCGGCAGGTAAACGCGCTTCTGCTGCAATACGCGAAGCGCAGCGTTGTGCATGGCAGGGCTGAGGCTGTGGCCTACGTGTCGCCCGGTGATGCCAAACAACTCGTAGTCGCGTGTAATCTCTTGTGCCCGGTACAGGTTCACGAGGCGCTGGAAGTCGACCATGCCGGGCGCAATCGAGCCGCCGCTGAGCGACCCGTAGGTCATGCGGCTACCCCAGGCCAGTGCCAGAATTCTTGAAGGTTGGCCGTACTCGCCCATCAGGAATGCAGTTGCGTCAAGGCGATCCTGCAGGAACTCACGTACGATCAGATTGTCACTCAGGCGTTTTGCGGTGCCCACAATCTTGATGATGGTTCCGCCTTCAAGGGCGAGCTCGTTTGCGACTTCGTCGAAGTCTGGAACGCCATCAAGGTCGTGGTAACTGCGGATGATCTTCTTCTCGGGAACCTTGGCACGGACACCGCTCTCGACGTCAACGAAGTCGCAGACCTTGCCGCACAACTCAAGGATCTTGAGTCGTTGTTGTTCGTCGCCGTTGAACTCGCCGCCATCTTCGCGGCGACGGCATGTGCCGATAACCAGCGGTGGGGGGCAGGTCTCGGCGACGTCGTCGCCGAACCAGCTCACAAGCTCAACGAATTTGTCCGGGTCGTTCAGAACCGTGTGCCAACCGGCGCCGAGATCGAGGCGCAACTCAACGGCCGTCCGGGTTGGTTCGTCCGGGATGGTCTGTACACGTTTGGGCTCACCCGTTATGGGCGTAACGCCAACGACAAGGGGTTGTTGCATTGCCAATTGATAGCTCCGCGGGTGATGCCCCCGAGGCAAAAGAAACTCGCCGCAATGCGGCGAGCCGGAATTGTAGTGCGTTGCCGAATGATTTCTAGCGGGTTTGAGTGTTAGGTCCGTCACCCATCAAGGTTCGGCGAAGATGCTCAACTTCATCGTTCAACGCCGCGGACTTTTTGACCTTCTCTTCGATGGCCTGTACGGCAAACACAACCGTTGTGTGATTTTTGCCGCCGAAGAAACGACCAATCTCTTTCAGGCTGTAGCTGGTAAGACGACGCGCGAGAAACATGCAGACCTGTCGTGCCAGAGCCACCGGGCGCTTGCGCAACCGGCTGTGAAGCTGAGCGCTGCTGACACCGTAGTGGGCGATTACCACGTTCTCGATATCCGTCAGGTCAACCATCCGGCTGCGACTGCTCAGGAAATCCTGCAAGGCCTGCTCTGCCAGTTGCAGGGTTACCTTCTCACCCGTCAGCCCGGCCAGTGCGACCAGTCGTGTGACGTACCCTTCCATCTCGCGCACGTTGCATTCGAGCTTGTCGGCGAGAAACTCAATGACGGCCACTGGGAACAGTTGACGGTGCCCCTCAAGCTTGCTGTTGATGATGGCAAGGCGTGTGTTACGCGGTGGCAGCTCAATCTCGGCGATCATGCCCTGCATGAACCGCGTCGTGAGGTGCTCCATGAACTCTTCAAGATCGCGCGGGTGCTGGTCGCTTGCGAGCAGCACTTGCTTGCCGGATTGCTCAAGCGCGTTCAGCGTGTGCAACAACTCCTGCTGGCTGGCATCCTTGCCGGCCAGGAAGTGAAGATCGTCGATGATCAGGATGTCCAGGTTCCGGAAGCGCTGACGGAATGGCTCAACATCGCGCTTCTGAAGCGACTGCACGTACTGATTTACGAAGTACTCGGCAGGGATATACAGCGTTTCTTTGCTGGGGAAGCGCTCCAGAACCTCGCGGGCGATGCCCTGCAACAGGTGTGTCTTGCCGACGCCGGTACGCCCGAAAATGAAGAGCGGGTTGAAACTTTCGCCAGGCTTGCGGGCGACTTCCCACGCGCAGTTGAAGGCGAGCTGGTTGTTCGGCCCGACAATCACGCGGTCCAGCGTGTAACGCTCATTCAGGTTGAAGATCTGCTTGGGCGCGGGCTCAACTTTCGCGCGGTTACGCGCGGTCGGGCTGGGTTCACCGGCGGCGCGGCGTGCCGTCTCTTCCTGTTTACGAAGCTGACGGAAGAGGTGTCCGTTAACGCTGTATTTGATGTCGCCCGGGCGATAGCCGACCACGCGGTTGACGCTGTCCAGAATTTCGTGCGTGTACTGGCTCTTGAGCCAGTCCGATACGACTAGGTTGGGTACTCCGACTTCAATCAGTTCGGGTTCGAGGCGGACGATCAGCGTGTTCCTCAACCAAAGGTTGAAGACTTCCTCGCCTACGTGATCCTGCAGGTCAGTGAGGACCTTGTTCCAATGTTCTTTGGCGAGAATTTCAGTCACACGGCCCCCTCCACCCGATCAGCGGTAGAAACTCTGCATCCAACGTGAAAGTTCGCGTTGATGAACAGTCGTCCCCGATTGTTTTGCAGCTTCCTACCGGTGGAGGGGCGAAAGTAGCACCGAGAAACACTGTCGTCAAATCCCGACTGGGCGTGACCTTTCATGCCCTAAAAATAGGTGCTTGGCGCGTGTCGATCGACTGATCGCGACCTGAACATCATGAGGTGATTTCCCCTTGACAATCGGCAGAGACTCGAACGCGTTCAAACTTTTATCAACATGTTTCAACGCATACTATTTCGGCTGGCGACGACGGCAGGATTTCGCAAAGTGACGCCATGAAGCCGGATTCAATTTATCGCGCTGCTCACTCCGCCGCCGAAGCCTATCGCAAGGATGTCATTGAACGTCTGGGGCAGGGGCACAGCGAGGCCGCAACAGCCGAGTGGAACCAACAGCGTTTCTGGCTCTGGGTTGTGGACCGCGCGATCGAGCACATAGAAGGGCGACGGTTCTGGTATGAGTGTGGACGCCGGAACTTCTCACGCGTCAACCAGCGCCCCGAACTTGCCAACGCGATTCGCAAACTGCGCAAGCTTCAGACGCGGCTTCAGGTGGATGGACTACCCACGTTCAGGCAGAAAGAAGCGATCCTTGAAGAACTCGCACGTCTAGCGAATCTGCTGCTCGAGTAATCGATTTACTGTCTAAGCATCCGGTCAATCGAAACGCGCGGCATATCGACTTCCGATATGCCGTGCGGAAATGCTTATGCCTAAGTTACTCAGGCTTCTTCCACTCAAGCGCACCATCGGGGAGCATATAGAAGATCAGCATCTTGCCGTTCTTCACGCTTGGCACATGGGCGCTTCCCGGCGGGAAGACCGCCCAGCCTTCCTTGAAACCGCAAAATTCAGGTTCGCCCTCCCACGACAGCATGCAGTTTACCTCACCCTTTACATGCTTGTGCCAGGGGCCGTCGCCCCACAGCATGACTGCATCAATGCTGAAACCCTGCCCGGCGTCGGGCTTGGCAACTCGTGAGAACTTTGAATCACCGGCCTCGCGTCCGCACAACCAGCCGGCATCCACGCCCTGCTTTGCTAGCTCGCGCAGCTTGTCACCGAACTCCGTGTGCAGCGGATACTCCATGTCCAGAAGTTCTTTGGCCGCGCCGGGGTCATTGAGGTCGAGAGTCTTCAGACGCTCAAGCACAGGTGACAACGCATCAATCACAGAATCTGCGGACATGTTTCTCCCATCGTCTTTATCTACTGCTGGTTGTCGGCACCCGGGTCGTAGTCGTAACCGCCAAGGGGCTTGCCGGGTTCGCTAATACGATAGTCGTGCGCCGGAGGATCGGGTGCGTAGGGTTCCGGCGCATACTCCTCGGCCGACTGATTGTACTGGTCGTTCCCGCCCAGTGGCCCGCCCTGCGAACTCAACCCGAGTTGCTTTGTGTCTTGCCCGCGCCCCGGCTGTTGCGCGTTAGGTTGCTTCCCACCAACGACTAGATTGCCATCCGCGTCGGTATTGAAGACCTTGGTCTGGCCCATCGCTTTTTTCTCGGCGCGATCCTGATACTCGATTTCGCCAACGCGTAGCGCCTCGAATACTTCCTTCCTCGTCGCTTCGTCCTGACTCACCCACGGCGCATAGGGCACGAGCTTGTGAAACAGCAGCAGGCTGTTTGCGCCCTTGTTTTGAAACCAGACGATGTCTCCGCGCTGTAGTTCATGTACTGCACTCCACTCAATGCCAACCAGCATGGGTGTTCCGCCACGGTTGATATGCAGCGCGACAATTTCAGGCGGCGTAGTGTTATGGGCCGATCGATCAAAGATCTTGCTTAGAAGCCCCGAGCCCGAGCCACTCAGCAGGTTGCTCGTCAGCGGAGGAATGGCCATCGGGCCCACAACTTTTTCAATACTTGAGCGAGCACCGTAGACGAGAATTCCGGGTATGAAGTTTCCGGTGCGATAGATCGCGATACGCGGCATCTCTGCCAGCAAAACGACTCCGGCTACGGCAGCCAGTGCAATGCCGATGCCTGCGTAGATGAAACGCAGTGCACCGGCTTCAGCAGAGAAGATGACGAAGCACAGCCCGGCCCAGGTCAGTCCAAGGAAGGCAACTCCACCCAGCGCGATAAGCGCATTGCGCCCTCGAGACTCAAGCACCCGTGGTGCCTGTGGCGGGCGTGGCACAACATTGCCCGATGGCACGACGAAACCTTCCGTTTGACGTTTATAGATTTCCGGTAAGCGCCCGGCAGCGTTGCGCCGCGGGACCTTTTGTGTGGGCGCTTCAGGGTGGAAGGGCTGCTTCCCCTCGCCCGACTCCCAAGGTGCAAGCTCAGACATGGTGTTTCCCGTGAATGAGTGAGTCCCGATGGTAGCAAACTTCACAGCGGGCGTCAGAAAAACGGCGAACGAGATTTCAGATCACAAAAGAAGCAGGCGCCGGTGACCGACGCCTGCTTCGATACTTGATCAACATGGCGTGCTACAGTTCCAGTGGCGCGTACTCCATACCGAAAGCCTCAGCGACGGCTTCGTATGTAACCTTTCCGCCGACGACGTTGAGTCCAGTGCGGATTTCGCCCCACTTCTTGGCAGCGTCCTTCCAGCCCAGTTTCGCGATTTCAACGGCGAAGCGTGTCGTGGCGTTCGTGAGTGCAAACGTGCTCGTGCGACCTACCGCGCCCGGCATATTCGCCACGCAGTAGTGAACGACGCCGTCGATAATGTAGGTGGGGTTGCTATGCGTAGTGGCCTTGGTGGTCTCGACGCAACCGCCCTGGTCAACGGCTACGTCGACAATCACCGCACCCTGCTTCATGTCGGCTAGGTCTTCGCGGCGAATCAGGCTGGGCGCCTTGGCACCCGGAATCAACACAGCGCCGATGACAAGGTCCGCCGTGCGGATCTCTTCGCGAATGTTGTAGGCGTTGCTGTATATCTCTACGACATTGGCCGCCAACACGTCGTCAAGGTAGCGCAGACGATCCAGGCTCACGTCCATGATCGTTACGCGTGCGCCAATGCCGGCCGCCATCTTGGCCGCGTTCGTGCCGACCACGCCGCCGCCGATGATCACGACTTTGCCCGGCTCAACTCCCGGCACGCCGCCGAGAAGAATGCCGCGCCCTTCGGTCGGTCGCTCAAGGTACTTGGCGCCTTCCTGCACGCTCATGCGCCCCGCGACTTCACTCATGGGCGTCAGCAGCGGCAGTGTGCCGCGCTTGTCTTCCATGGTTTCATAGGCCACGCAGACTGCGCCCGTCTTGAGCATCCCTTCGGTCAGCTCTTTGGACGCCGCAAAGTGGAAGTACGTGTAGACGATCTGGTCCTTCTTGATCAGCTCGTACTCAACCGGCTGAGGCTCTTTGACCTTGACGATCATGTCCGCCGCGTCGAATACTTCCTTCGCCGTGGCCAACAGCTTCGCGCCGGCAGCTTCAAAGTCTTCGTCCAGGATGCCGGAGCCAAGCCCCGCACCAACCTCAACGAACACCTGGTGTCCGGCCTGTGTCAAAGCGTGGACGCCTGCAGGTACCATACCTACGCGGTATTCGTGGTCCTTGATCTCGCGGGGAATTCCGACCTTCATCTCAACTCCTGGTTCAGTGGGGCGCGCGTTATAACGCTGCATTGGGCGCGCCGCAATTCTCGGGAAATCAGAAGGTTTAGGTGACCTACGGACCGACACCGGTTTCTGACGGGAGATTGCCGACAGGGCCTATCATTGGTTGGATAGGGCTGCCCCGTTTCACCGCGTGCAGCTCGCGTACCCCCGGAGATTCGCTTTGAAGAACTGGTTTGCTCTAGCGTTGCTTTTACTTGCCCTAGCCGGCTGTTCCGGCCAGCAGTCGAGTGACGGCGGTGGGGGTGACGGTGGCGGTTTCGGCGCTGAAGCGGGCGAAGGCGACGGCGGGGACGAGATCAAAGAACCGACAATCGTTCTCGACCGCTCGGATGTGCAGAAGTTCCGTGGCACCGAGATGGTTGACTTGCTGTCGTCGCTGGAAGCTCAGGAGCCTGATGACTGGCACCGGGTTCGACGCCACGTCTACCCAATTCCGCGTGCGCCGTACGACTTTGACAAAGATGGGCGCGTCGCGCGAAAGAACTACGAATGGCCGCCGGAAGACCCGGATGATCTCAGTGACAGCCAGCGCAGGTGGCGATCCTACCTGTTGTGGCCTGAGCACATCCGTGAATTGCTGCAGAAGAAAGACTGGGACAGCGAAGAGAACCGACGTCGCCTGAGCAACTACGGTCGGATGTACGCGTTGTTGCACGAGTTCCAGACGCGCCAGCCGTATGCGTCGCCGACCCGCGAAACCGAGTACTGGAGCCGATTCGCTGAATCCCTGCTTGCTTACGGCGAAGACGGCGAAGAGTTGCTGATTGCGAACATGATCGTCGCCATGAGTAACCCGATTGAGGATGTCTGCCTGCGCGCGCAGGACATTCTCGTGCAGATCGGCGACCCGGCGGTCGAGCCACTGTGTGCTTCGATGTGGACCTCGCACCGGCAACTCGTGATGGCGACCGAAGAGGAAATCGACCCGGAAACGGGGCGGCGAATCAGCAAGACCGTCTACAAGGTTTTCGGCAACCCCAACTACAACAAATACATCAGCGATACTTTGTACCGGATTGGCCCGCGTGTGGTTCCACAGGCGATCTATGAGCTTGAGTATTCACTCAACAGCGACGGAAAGTCGGTTGGAACGACATGGCGCTATCGCAAGTACTTCGTTGAGTTGCTCGGACGCCTGCACGACCCGAAGGCTTTGAGGTCGCTTGAAGCAGAGATCGACCGGGTCGTTGTGGAAGAGTACGACCCGGAGGCGTTGCGGGCGGGCAAGCGCGTCATAGACAAGGCCGCGACCGACACGGCCGCATTTACCTGGCGGGAGCATCTGATTGAAGCGATTGGTGAACTCGGAAATCCCGAGGGAATTCGCGCGTTGATCAAACTGTGGAAGATGGATGACTTCCACGAAGTGCCGGCCATCGGCGCAATCTTTGAGCTAACGGGCAAACGTGTACGGTCGCTTGAGGAAGCTCGGGAACTGGCCAAGAGCATGAAGGTGGATTTGAAGGGCGAGTGATCGCAGGCTGCTGGGCTGAAGACAAACGCAGGAAACTTACGGGCATGAGCGATTTCAAGATCAACCGGGGGCAGGGCAAGTGTGCCATTACGGGGCATGAGTTTCAGGATGGCGAGCAGTACATCGTCGCCCTGAAGGTTGAGGGCGAGCAAGAGGGTGTTTTCCAGCGCATCGACATCTGCATGGAAGCGTGGGAAAGACAAGGCGACGCAGGCTTTGTCGCCTGGTGGCCTACAGAGCACTCAAGCAAACGCAAGCCGGCCCTGCTTGACCCTGACGCATTGTGGGAGGTGTTTCACAAAGCCCGCCGCAAAGACGGCGAAGAGCCGACCAAGGCCGAGGAAAACACCGAACCCGGCGACGAGCCGGCCGAAGAGTTTTCGCGCCCGGATCTGGACCGTTTCGCATACGTGGCCGCGCTCGGACTAATGCGCCTGCGGAAGCTCAAGTTGAAAGGCACACGGCGATCCGGCAAGCGTGAGTATCTGGTGTTTGAAACACCCGGAAGGGCCAGCCAGCGCGAAACGTATGAAGTGCTCAATCCCGAGTTGGATGAACAGGGTGTTGAACAGATTCAGGATCGCCTCGCAGACTTGGCGTAATCTCCGCCACTACAACCATCCGCTTGCTCCTGTTACAAGCCGTGCATGTCTCATACCAAACGCATTCTCGTAAACGGCTTCGGGCGCGTCGGTCGTGCGCTGTTCAGACTGCTTGAAACCCGCAAAGAAGCGGAAGTCGCTGCAATCAACGACCCATTGCCCGCGGATCAACTCGCATATCTGTTGAAGTACGACACCGTAATGGGGCGCTTCCCCGGCGAGGTGTCGATTCAGGAGGGCGCGCTGATGGTCAACGGGCGTCGCGTCGCGCTCACCCACTGCGAGCGACTCTCGGCGCGTGAACTGTCCGGTTGCGACGTCGTCGTGAACTCGTCAGGGCGAAACAACACCCGCGAAAACCTTGAGACGATTCTTGAGCACGGCGCCGATCGTGTGTTTGTCAGCAAGCCTCTGTCGTCCGGCGTGGCGGACCGCACGATCCTGATGGGCGTGAACCAGCAAGAACTGCAGTCCAAAGATCGCATCATCAGTGCGGGCAGTTGCACTGCCCATTGCTATGCCCCGATCCTGAAGACGCTGCATGAGCGCTGGCAGGTGCAGCGCGGCTACATGATGACCGTTCATGCCTATACCAGCGCCCAGAACATGGTTGATGGCGGGCACGAACGCGACCCGCGCAGGGGGCGGGCGGGCGCACAGAACATCGTGCCGACGACTACGGAGAGCCTCGTGTCGTTTGAGCAGGTGATGCCGGAACTGGCCGGGCGCATCAGCGGTATGGCCCAGCGCGTGCCTGTCGTGAACGGCAGCAACGTCGAGTTGGTCATTGAGCTGGAAGGTAACGTCGGGGTCAGTGAACTCAACGATGCGATCAAGCAGGCTGCGGAGGGCGCATACAAAGGCGTGATCGAATACAGCGCGGACCCGCTTGTCAGCAGTGACATCGTCGGAAACCCGCACAGCTCGATCTATGATTCGCAACTGACGCACGTCCAACCCAATGGGCAAAGCACGCTTGTGCGCATCATCGCCTGGTACGACAACGAGTGGGGCTACGCCAACCGGCTGGCCGAACTACTGTATTTATAGGCATCGCGCGCTAGCAGCAGGATTGTCGCAGGTCGAAGTACACTTCTTTGCACGGACGGAATGGGCCGTCGAGGAGTGTACGATCATGACCAACAGTTCACGCAAACTGCGCCGGATGCAACGCAAGCAGCAGCGACAGGCCGAAGCGCAGGCACAAGCCCAGACTGAAACCCAGAACGCGGATTCGACAGCTACTGAAGAGTCGCAAGCGAAGCCGATCCGTAAGCGCGTGCAGCGTTTGCTGGAAACGTCAGGCGAGATGCTGGAACAGTCCGAGCTCGAGTTCCTGGACGAGATGCTTGAGACCGCCCGCGAGGCCATTGCGCTGAATCGCACCGAAACTCGCCAGCGCAACGAAGCACGCAAACGCGGCGAGCCTGTCACGACTCGCTGGGAGGTTTCACCGAGTGTCGCCAACGCGCTGATGAACCGGGCCCTGAGAATTATCGAAATCAAAGTCGCCCGCCGACGCGCACTGAAAGACGAAGCGCCGCAGCGCATGGCGGGATAGCTGAGAGGTGACGGCGGGAAGGGGGCAGACCCTGATTTCGCCGCGCGGGCACAGACTGCGATATGAAAGCCACTGGGGCGAAAACAGGGTCTGATCCCCTCACCCCAGAATCCTTGAGAGTGTGCCACACGTCCGCTAGTTAAAAGAAGCGGGCCCCTTGAAGGGGCCCGGGAAGGTGACTCAGGAGACGCCGAGGTGAAGGCCTTTGGTGGATTGGCAGATCCGGGAGAGTCTGAAGGCGGCCTTGCGGTTTTGGCGTCAGTCCAGGTTCCGAACTTCGGAGTCCGCATTGCGGAATCGTGGGTGGGAGGAGGCACAGCCGTGGGGTGCTGCGCCTGGATGGGAGTCCGTCCTCCGGAATCTGTTCTGTGTGGTGCGTCGTCTCCTTGAGTCAGGTGATGCGTCTGGTGTTAGAACGAAAGATATCCCAGAAGGTTGGCAGAAACAAATCCGCAATAGCACTGCCTATGCCAAACGGCCAAACAACTTTCGCCGTCGCCAAAAGGCAAAGACTGAGTTGATGCGTCTACGTGTTTGCTTTCGCCGCCTCGTCCATAGCTCGTTCAAAGAGCATGTGACGATGATGGGCCGCCATGAACTGAACTTCCGGCGTCAGGACGCGGTCGAGCCAGTCCGACACTTCCGGAGGGACACTTAGCCGCCGCCAATGAATTGGCGCACAGCGCTGTATCGGAATGATTGTGCCATCGGTGTTTTCCAAGACCCAGACGTCAAGGTTGTCGCGGAAGTACTTCCAGTCAGCGTTTGTCTGCAGGTGCACAACACTAGAATGTCCCTCGATGCAGATGGCAATCGTGGCGTTTGTTCGGCTAGCGAGCGCTAACTGAACAACTGCCGTTGCGAGTAGCCCCAATCCAGGTACGAAGTTAAGCAAGTGCCAAACGGGACTGCCGGGCGATCCAACAGGCGCGTGAATGACTCGCGCCGGAATCACGACTCCCTTGCGCCATGGTTTGGCCTCCCATCGGTCATTTGCAAGCACGAAAGAAATCCCAATCAGAATGAGCACCAAGGCCAACAGCCCGAAAGCGACGAGCGGGTATTCCTTCGCAATGTAGGCGTATCCAAGCAGCACTAAGAAAGCCAAACCGAGAGCCAGAAACGGCCCAAGGCAGCCCAGCCGTGCGACTGGGCGAGGCGGATCTGGAAAGTACGGGTTCGGGTGAGGGAAGTCCCAACTCGTCAATTTGCCGCCGCCGCTACTGTGATGATTTTTAGAAGTTTCCGGGTGCATAGCGTGAAAGTCTAACTAACTCACTGCAGCATCCCCAAGGGTTGTGCTAGTTCGGTTGCTGAGCCGGACTATACTCCACGAAGAAAAGGTTGATCGAGTACAGGGGCTGAACATGGACTTCTCGAAGATTCCGGACATTGATTCGCTGGGTGACCTGAACGGCAAGCATGTGTTCATGCGTGCTGACTTCAATGTGCCGCTGGACGGTGAGTCGATTACGAGCGACCAGCGCATCACGGCCGCCCTGCCCACCATCCAGTTGCTACTGGGCAAAGGTGCGAAGCTGATTCTTGCCTGCCACCTTGGACGCCCGGCCGGAAACGGTTTCGAAAAGAAATATTCGCTCGCGCCCGTCGCGAAACGCCTGTCGGAACTTCTCGGCGCTGACGTTTCTCTATTGCCGGATTGTGTTGGCGACCAGACGAAGAAGAGCGTCAGCGGCATACACGAAGGCGCGGCCGTGCTGCTTGAGAATCTTCGTTTTCACGAATCCGAAAGCAAAGGCTCTGAAGAATTCGGCAAGCAACTGGCGTCGCTGGCCGATGCCTACGTGAACGACGCTTTCGGCACCTGCCACCGCAGCGATGCCAGCATGGTTTGGCCTGCGAAACTACTGCCAAGCGCGGCGGGACTGCTGGTGAAGGCCGAGGTGGACGCCATGGCCAAAGTTCTCGATAATCCCGCACGCCCGTGCCTGGCCGTGCTCGGCGGTGCGAAGGTGAGTGACAAGATCCCGCTGATCAACAACCTGCTGCCGAAGGTCAACGAGGTCTGCATCGGTGGCGGAATGGCCTACACGTTCCTGCTGTCGCAGGGTATCGGCATTGGCAACAGCCTGTGCGACGACACGCTGGTTGATGACTGCAAGGCGATCCTGGCGAAGGCCAGCGAGCTTGGCGTGATCGTGCACCTGCCGTCGGACCATGTGGTGGGGGACAGCATCGACGCCGAGGGCGTTGAGGAAGTCAACGGCGACGTGCCAGACGGCAAGGCTGCGTTCGATATCGGCGACAATACCGCCACGCGTTACGCTGACGCAATCAAGCGAGCCAAGACCATCCTGTTTAACGGCCCCATGGGCGTGTTCGAGAAAGAGCGTTTCAGCAACGGGACGCAGATCGTCGTGCGCGCAATCGCAGACGCCACGAGCGAAGGCGCGTTCAGTGTCATTGGCGGCGGCGACAGCGCCTCAGCCGTCGAACACTTCGACGTTGCCGAAAAGGTAAGCCACGTAAGCACCGGCGGCGGCGCCAGCCTGACGTTGCTGCAAGGCGCAGAAATGCCGGCGCTCGCTGCGCTAATCAAGTGACTGGTGGATGGTGGTTAGTGGCTGGTGCGCAAGCGTGTCTTCGGTAGTCTCCAGACACTAGCCACCAATCACCAGCCACTTTGGACTGACTCCATGCCTGAACTGAAGATTGCTCCGTCACTTTTGTCCTGCGACTTCGCCCGTATTGGTGAAGAAGTCCGCGCCATCGAAGCCGCCGGTGCTGACCTGCTGCACGTCGATGTGATGGACGCGCACTTTGTGCCGAACCTGACCATCGGCCCGCCCGTCGTGAAGGCTATCAAGAGCGTCGCCACGAAGCCGCTGGACTGTCACCTGATGATGACCGACCCGCAACGCTATGTAGAAGCCTTCGCCGAGGCCGGAGCGGACTACCTGACCATTCACATCGAATCCAACGCGCCAATAGGCGACACGCTCGCTGATATCCGCAAGCACGGCGTGAAGCCCGGCCTGGTGGTAAACCCGGACACAACGATCGAAGCCGTGAAACCGTGGCTGGATCAGATCGACATGCTGCTGGTCATGAGCGTCTGGCCTGGCTTCGGCGGCCAAAAGTTCATCGCCAAGGTTCTGGAAACCGTCCGCGCCGCCCGCCAGTTGGCACCCGAGCTCGACATAGAAATCGACGGCGGCATCAACGGCGAAACGATCCACGAGGCAGTGAAGGCAGGCGCTAACGTAATAGTAGCCGGCAGCTACGTCTTCGGCGGCGACTACGCTGAAAGAATCAAAAGCTTACGGGTGGCCTAGTAGATCGACTTGGAGATGTCGATGCCTTTGGCGAACAGCTCGTTGCACGGGATGATGCGCCCGTCTCTTAGCAGCTTGATCATGACTTCGCAGACTTCCGGGTCGAACTGGTCGCCGGAGCAACGGGTGAACTCGCTGATGGCTTCGTCCACATCGAAATTGCGGCGGTAGCTGCGGTTGCTGGTCATGGCATCGAAGGCATCGGCCAAAGCGACAATCCGCGCTGTCTGCGGAATCTCTTCACCGACCAGCCCATCCGGGTAGCCCAGCCCGTTGTACATCTCGTGGTGATGCTTCACGGCCGCGATCACGCCGGGGATGTTCCCGATATGGCTCAGGATCTCGCCGCCGCGGGCCGGGTGCTGGCGGATGATCTTCACTTCATCAGGTGTCAGGCGGCTCGGCTTGGTCAAGATCTTCTCGGCCACGCCGATCTTGCCGACGTCGTGCAGCAGCGCGCCCAGGCGCACGTTGTCGAGTGTCTCGGCATCGAGCTGCATCTCTTCAGCGAGTGTTACGGCAAAGGCCGTCACGCGTTCGCTGTGTCCGTGGGTGTACTGGTCCTTGGCTTCAATGCTGGTGACCAGCGCGCGTACGCAGCTGTAGAACAGCCCTTCCATCTCTTCGAGCATCTTGGCGCGCTCGACAGCGATACCGGCCTGCCGCCCGATGCCCGCTAGTAGCTCAAGTTGGTGCTGGTGGAAGGCTTCATCATTGTCCACGCGATCAAGGTAGATCGCGCCAATGATGTCGGTGTTCGTGCGCACAGGTACGCACATCGCGCTCTTGATGTGTTTGCTGTTGGCGTCGCCGGTTTCGGGGTATACGGCGTCGCTGATGACGCTCAGGCCTTTTTTCACGCTATGCAGGATGATCGGGCGGCAAAGTGTCAGCTCGTCATCAACGGCGCGCAAGAGGCGCGTGCTGCGTGAGGCCGAGCCGTTGCCATTTCCGTTGCGCTTGCGGCGTACGACAACAGGCTCAAGTACTTTGTCGTCCGGGTCGTACATGACCAGAAAGCCACGGTCCGGGTCCAGCGTTTCCATGGCCACATCCATGATGGTGTGGCAGACGCGGTCGAGGCTTTCCTGCGTGTAGACCAAGGTCCCGACGTGGTAGATCGTTTGCAGTGCCTGGCGGGTGCGACCCAGCAACTGGCTGGTGTCAGCTTCCGGAGCCGCACCCTCTTTTTCAGTGTCTTCAAAGGTGAAACTGCCGTCTTCAAAGTTGGCCTCAACACGAATGGAGGCCGCTGACGGCTCAGAATCAAGCAGCCCGCTGTGGGCGGAAACCTTGTTGCTTGAGGTGTCAGTGACTTTGAACGCGAACTCAATGTTGCTTGCGACGATGCGGTCACCGTTGTGAAGAATCTTGCTGGCGACCTTCTTGCCGTTGACGCTGGTACCCGCCGACGACTGCATGTCGGTCAGCAGATAAAAGCTGCCCTTGCCCTCAATGGCGAAGTGTACGCGGCTGAGAGTGTCTTCGTCGAAACGTTCTTCGCAGGATGGCGAGCGCCCGAAAGTGACCCGCCCGGACGGTGTCAGCGTAACACGCTGTCCGTCTCTGGAGCCCCCCCGGATTACCAGACTCGCCTTCATACCTATGTGCCCCGTTGCGAAGTCGATGTAGTGATTACTCGTCGTGATGGCGTCGGTTGTCCGATTAGTTATCGGCACTGACCGGTCACTCAGCGGTTAAAATTACATAAAATTGGCCTAATCCCAACGGTCTTTTGAGCGGCAAGTGCCCTAGGCCACTTTCAGCTATTCCTCGCAACAACTGGACTGCAATCGCCGACTGGCCATTCCAAACGCGTGTAGTCGGCATAAACCCATAAATATAGGCGTTTGTGGACTGCGTACCCCCTGTACTTCAGTTCGCGAATCACAGCAGCTAGACGTGGATTTACAGGTCTGAGACACGGACGCATGAAAAAGAACTGAAGAAGCTAGTGCCTTGCGCCGCGAACAGTACCTCGGTTGAGATAGCAACATGGGTTACGAAGACCGCGATTACTTCCAGAGCAAGCCCAAGTTCGAGTTCTCTTCCGGGCTTATGAACGGCACCAAAGGGCTGCTGATCGCCGTCATCGCCGCGTACATATCGGCTTTGGTGATTAGCGACTCGCTGAACTACGCGGACGATGCGTTTTGGCGCGCGGTCGGCGCTGCCAATCCGAAGCCCCTGCTTGGGTTTCAGCTGTTTGTGCTGACACCGGATGCGGTTGTGCCGTTTCTCGATGGGTATCACGCAGGCTACTGGAAACTGCTCACCCATTGGATTGTACCGCCCAGCCTGTTTGCCGCGTTGCTGGATGTAGTTTTCATCTACTTCGTAGGGCGTCTGGTTGAGCAGTTGTTCGGCACGAAGCGTTTTCTGATTCTGTTTCTGGTCGGGTGCATCGGTTCGGGGTTCCTGGCGTCACTCGTTGACTGGTTCCTGGTGGGTGCCCGCTACAGCGTCATCATGGGGCCGAGCGGAGGAATCTTTGCCTGCTTCATTACGCCTGTCTGGATTGCGCCCAACCAGAAGTCTTTCTTTGGCTGGAAGCTCCGCAACGTTGTGCTCGGCATGATTGCTTTCTTCGGCGGTCTGTCAGTGCTGCTGGCAGTTGCCAACACCGGCAGTCCTGCTGTGCTAAGCCCGACTCAGTTGATCTGGGGTGCGGGCATTGGCGCAGTCTTCATGCTGTATCTCAAGAAGCGTGGGCGTGTGCCGAGTGTTGCGGGCGGCTACCAGCAGGAAGAAAATCTGCAGGAGTGGGAGAAACCCGGTTATCTGAACAAATACGAGGACAAACCCTTCGATGAACGAAAGTTCGCCGCGACCGCCGACAAGCAACGGAAGGCCGAAGAAAAGGAGCTTGAGCGCAAGAAGGGCGACCAGGCGAAGCTTGACGCGATCCTTGAGAAGATCAGCGAGAAGGGGATCACCAGTCTGAGCCGCAGCGAGAAGAAGTTCCTCGATAGCCAAAGCAAGAAGAAGTGACGATTGGCTGGTCGCGGCGACCGGACGGAAGTACGGTTGTCTGCGTACTCTAATCCGTATCAACACTATGGCCCGATACACCTACTTTGTAGCGACGTTTGCCATCCTGCCGGTGATTGTGATCGCCGGCGTGGTAACGCTTGCGCTGACGTCGAAGAAGGATGCCGAGCCATCCGACGCTAAGGGGCTTGAGAAAGACTTTCAACTCTACGTCGAAGTACGTCAGAAGCTGATTGACCACTACGACGGTGAACTCGAAGAATCCGAGCTTCGCAACGAGGCCCTGAAGGGCTTGGCCAACGGCACCGGCGACAAGTACACGCGAGTGCTGCCGCCGATTCAGGCGCAGGAACAAAAGCGTGATCTCGGCGGCGCGTTCTTCGGCATAGGTGCCTACATTGATCCCAACGAGGACGGCAGCATACGCATCACGGAGCCGCAACCCGGTGGCGGTGCGGAAGAGGCCGGCATTCTGAAAGATGACGTAGTCATTGCGGTGGACGGTGTTTCCATTATTGACCAGACGTACGACAGCAGCATCGCGCGCATCAAGAGCGATGAAGAGGGTTCCGTCGTAAAGTTGACCGTCTTGCGCGGCGGCGACCCGACCATCGGGACGGACCCCAAGGGCGTACGTCTTGACTTCAACGTGACGCGCGGGCGGGTTGTGATCTACAGCGTGCACGACGTCCACATTGAAGAGCGTGACGGGCACCGCTACGGCTACCTGCAGGTTAGCGACATCAACGCGAACACCTACGACGAACAGTTTGTGCCGGCCATCAAAGAACTGACTTCAAAGGGCGCGGAGGGGCTTGTTATAGACCTGCGCGGCAACGGCGGCGGGCGGGTCAGTGTCGCAGTGTCCATGATTGACGGGCTGATTGACGAGCCGGATGCGCTATGTGTGTTCACGCATTCAAGCCGAGAGAGCAATCGCGAGAACGACTCGGCCTACCGGACCAAAGACTCGGAGAGCATCACCGATCTGCCGATTGTCCTGCTGGTGGACGACGGGACGGCCAGCGCGGCCGAGATCATTACCGGTGCGTTGAAAGATCATGGGCGCGCCTATGTGGTGGGGGATCGCACCTACGGCAAGGGCGTCGTCCAGACGATCTACCGCCTTGAGAGCGACCCGAATTATTCAGTGAACATCACCACGACGCAGTACTTCACGCCGCTGGGTCGCAAGGTACACAAAGGCCAGAAGGGCGAACCGGGCGGCATCCAGCCGGATCTCCTGATTCAGTACAAAGACGGCGAGCGCGACAGGATTCACTACCGTCTGCGCATTCGTCAGGCCCGACACAACCGCGACGAGATCGCCAAGACCAGCAACTACTGGGATTACGACGATCGCATGCTGAACGCTGCGCTTGACTTGATGAACGGCAAGCCGGTAACGGTCAAGCACTAGGTGGGGTAGGCTTCAAGCCTGCCCGGTCAGCCAAGATGCCTGCCCCACGTCATTGCCAGTCGGCGAACTTCCGCTAAAAGACTCGGCATGATGAAGGCCACCGCCAACTGGATCGACAGTTACGTGAAAACAGGTCTCGGCGCACAGGAGATCGCGGACAAGCTCACGCTCTCCGGCACGGAAGTCGAGAAGATGGAAGAGGTCGGCGACGACGTCCGGTTCACCCTGGAGGTCACCTCAAACCGCACGGACTGTCTCAGCATCATCGGGCTGGCGCGTGAATTGGCGGCGTGCACTGGTAAAGTCGTCGTGCATCCTGTTGTCGAATACAAGACAACGGGCAAGGCGTCAGAGGTCAGCAGCGTCGAGATTGAACCAGACGCGTTGGCAGCGTGCCCATACTACAGCGCGCAGGTGATTCGGAACGTGAAGGTTGGCGAGTCACCGGATTGGCTGAAGAAACGCCTAGAAAGCATCGGGCTTAAGCCGATAAACAACATCGTTGATATCACCAACTTCGTGCTGTTCGAAACCGGGCAGCCGCTGCACGCTTTCGACCTTGAAAAGCTCAACGGCAAGCACATCGTTGTCCGCATGGCGAAGAAGGATGAGCGTTTCAAGCCGGTCGTAGGCGACGGTGAAGAAATCAGGCTCGACCCTGAGACGCTCGTGATTGCCGACGCCGAGAAACCGCAGGCAGTCGGCGGAGTGATGGGCGGCTTTGAAAGCGGCGTTACAGAAGCGACAACGGACGTTCTGCTTGAGAGTGCGTATTTCAACCCAGCCGGCATTCGCGCCACGAGCCGTCGCCTGAAGCTTGAAAGCGACAGCAGCTATCGCTTTGAGCGCGATGTTGACCAGGGCAGCGTCCTGCACGCCAGTCGCCGCGCGGCGCAACTGATCGCCGAGATCGCGGGCGGAGAAGTGCTTGATGGCGTGCTGGAGGCAGGTGTGCTTTCGCCCCAGACACGCAGCCTGAACGTTTCTTCACAAGACATTCAGCGCTTCATGGGTGTTCGTGTTTCTGCTGAGTCGATGCAGGCAATTTTCAGCGGGCTGGATGTTCCCGTAACGAAGACCCACGCGGATGGTGTTGAGGTCACGGTTCCCAGCTTCCGCCCGGACCTGACCCGGCGCATTGACCTTGTCGAAGAGATTGCGCGCGTCTACGGGCTGGACAACGTACCGGCACCGCTGCGCATGGTTGTGGAAATCGCTAAGCCGAGCCGCCGTCAGAAGGTACGCAAGCTTGTGCGTCTCGCGCTTCAGGGCATGGGTTTCAGCGAGGCCCTGACCGACACTTTCGTTACCGCAAAGACGGCAATCAGCGAGTTCAGCCCATTCAACACAGGCGCGGTGCGCCTCGAAGCGCGCAACCCGGTCAATGCCGAGACGCCGTCGCTTCGACGCAACCTGATCGGCAGCCTTTTGCTTGCCATGGGTACGAACCAGAGACAGGGACTGGATCACGTGCGTCTGTATGAGGTCGCCAACGTATTCCTGCCGAGTGGCGACGGATCAAGCAGCGGCGAAACCGAAGTCCTCGGCTTGATCGGAGCGGACTACTTTGATCTGAAAGGTGCGATCGAGAGTCTGCTGCAAGGGCTGCGCTGCGAGCAGAAGCTTGAAGCAAACTCGATTGAGCACGCTGTCTTCGCGCCGGGGCACGCGGCCGAACTGAAGCTCGGCGGACGCAGGTTCGGCGTGATCGGTGAAGCGACCACCAAGGCCATGGCCGAGTACGGTGTTGAGGGAAAGTGCGCCCTCGCCGAGCTTGATTTCAGCGCGGTTGTGGACGCTTGGGTGCCGGTGCCGACGATGACCGAGCTGTCTCGCTTTCCGACGGCCGAGCGGGATTTGGCTTTCGTGCTCGACCATGCCGTTACGTGGTCGCAGATCGAGAGCACGGCCCGCGAAGCAAGCGGTGAAATGCTGCGCGAGATTCGCCTGTTCGATGAGTTCACGGGCAAGCAGATCGGCGCCGGTAAAAAGAGCCTCGCCTTCCGTTTGTATTTCCGCGACGACGCCAAGACCCTGACCAGCGAAGAAATCCAGAGTCGTTTGGATGCCGTGATCAAGGCGGTTACCGATCAACTGGGCGGGCAGCTACGCGGGTAAGGACTTTCTGTTTTCGTAGACTCCACTCCCGTCTACACCGTGTTCATGTGCGGGCCTGTGTGGTTACATGATTCCATGCTTGGCGTACTGAGTCATCCGCGATTGATCTACGACTGGTTCACGACGACGCTGTTGCGTTGGTCGGCGGACGGGCTGGTGATCTATGAACGCTGGGTGGTGAACAGTGACGGGTTCCATGAGTGGACGGGCAGCGGCGGCGAAGTGTTGCTCGATTTCTACTACCTGTGTTACTTGATAGCCTTCATCGGCGTGCTGGTCATCTTCACCCACTACAGGCGTACGGGCTGGCTCAAGATCAAGCCGCACGTCCCGTATGACACGCTGTTACTGGCCATGATCGGTGTGCTGGTCGGCGCAAAGACGGCCTACATCTTCATCTATAATCCAGACTTCTACTTTGGGCCGCCGCCTTATGGCCCGGTCGATACGGCCGATCAATTGCGGCGCATTTTCCTGAATTGGTCCGGCATGGCCAGTCATGGTGCGGCAGCCGGTGTGTTGACGATGGCTTTCTTATGGCGTCTTCGCGCCGGCAAGAAGCTCCCCATCGCGCAGATTGGTGACTTGGGTGCGATTGCGAGCGCGTTCGGGGCGGCCTGGATTCGACTTGCCAACTTCATGAATGCCGAGCTGTACGGGCGAGTTGCACCCGACTGGTTGCCGTGGGCGATGCGTTTTCCGGTACGCAGCGGAAAAGGCAACAAGGTTCTGTACCTGAACGGCGAACTGTATGAGCGCATGTCCCCGCCCGCGGACACGGCACAGTTTGAGAGTTGGCTGGCGACGTTGAAGCAAGCCAACCCTGACGGAGTAATCCAGCAGGGCGGCGCAGTGTTTTACAAAAACCCGGACGCATACCACCAAAGCTATGAGCTCATGAGCCGGACGGCCGAAGGTGTGCAATACCATCAGACCAACGACCACAGCCAGATCTTCATCGGCTTTCAAGAAGTAGTTACCACGCCCCGGCACCCCAGCCAGCTCTATCAGCTGATCCTGGAAGGAGTACTGGTCTTCATTTTCCTGCTGTGGTTGCGCAGACGTGTGAAGCGCGCTGGCATGGTCGCGGCGGGTTTCTTCATCGCATATCCGATTGCGCGGTTCATTGGCGAGTTCTTCAGGCAGCCGGATGTTCAGTTCGAAAGTGAAGGTAACGCGCTGGGGACTGTGTTCTTCGGGCTTAGCATGGGGCAGGTGCTGTCGCTGATCATGGTCTGCGTGGGCATCGGCATGCTGGTCTACTTCCGTGCGCGAGGGCGCGTGATCGCCGATGAGCCGATGTATCCTCCCTCAAAGGACAGCGAAAAGGCCAGTTCCAAAAGCAAGAAGAACCAGCCACTCAGCGTCCCGTTTGAAAAGGGCATGGGTGGAAGTACCGGTGCAGGAAGCATCGCCGGGCTGAGTGATGTACGCGCCGCCCTGGCCGAGAAAGAGAAGGAGTGGGACAAGGACGCAGGTATCCAGCGCGAAGTTGAAGGGTCTGAAACAAGCCCCAGCGAGGAGAAGACGGATGAGCCAGACACAAACGAAGAAGCTGAATCCGACGAGCCTGAACGAAGCGATTGAGAAGCACATCCGCCCAAACACATTCCCGCTCGGAATCAAGATGGTTGAGCGCGAAGGTGACATCCCGGAGAGAGCAAAACGCCCGGGCCGAGACCTGCACTTCGACAGCGCGCTGTGCCAGGGAATGAGCATCTCACGACACTACGGCTGGACGGTGGCCGTCAGCCGCAAAGACATCTCCTGCCCGATTGGCGCGACGCTGTTCGGGCTTCAGCCGAAGGTTGACCACTTCACCCAGGGTCATTGCTGCGCCGGTATGTACACCAAGGATGCTGCGGCCGGCGCCAAGACAGAAGCTGCTGCGCCCTGCTTTGACTTCGGCAAGTACTACGCGATGGTCAGCGGCCCACTGAACCGGATCGACTTCACGCCTGACGTCGTGCTGGTTTTTGGCAACCCCGCACAGGTCATGCGCCTGGTTACCGGTTCGTTGTGGGAGAGTGGGGGGTACATCCACTCGAAGTTTTCGGGACGTACGGATTGCGCCGACGAAGTCATAGAGACCATGCAGACAGGCAAACCGCAGGTGATCCTACCGTGCTACGGCGACCGGATTTTCGCGCAAACACAAGATCACGAAATGGCGTTCAGCCTGCCATGGAGCTTCGCCCAGACGCTGGTTGACGGGCTGGAAGGCACCCACAAGGGCGGCGTTCGCTACCCGATACCAAACTACCTTCGATACACCGGCACGTTTCCGCCGAGCTACGAAGAGTTGCGCAAGTACTGGCCTGAGGACGAGAGCTAGAAAGCGCCCGGTTCGGGCATTTCCTTGAGCACGCGCTTCAGCGGCTTGCCGACGTGGTTCTTCGGAATCTCGTGTACGACGTGATAGCGGCGTGGGCGCTTGAAGCTGGCCAGATGCGGCTCGACGAAATCCGGCATATCGGCGACTTCAGTCGGTGCGCCTTCCTTCAATACGAGATACGCGACCGGGACTTCACCGTCTGTCTCATCGGGGATGCCGACAACCGTGGCTTCCTGCACAGACGGATGGGTCATAAGCACGCGTTCTACTTCGCTTGGTGAGACGCTGTAACCGCGGAACTTGATCAGGTCTTTCAGGCGGTCAACGATCTTGAGATAGCCGTCGGGGTCAAACTTCCCGATGTCGCCGGTGCGCAACCAACCGCCCGGCAGCACCGTGGCTCGTGTCTCGGCGGGCAGGCTCCAGTAGCCGAGCATCACCTGTGGACCGCGCACTTGAATCTCACCCTCAATGCCGGACTCAACCAGCTTGAGTGGATCGTCCGTTGAGCATACGCGCACTTCCGTACCGGGGAGCGGAATGCCGACGGTACCCGGCTTTACGCGACCCGGCGGGTTGTTCGTGACCTCGGGGCTGGCTTCCGTCAAACCGTAGCCGTTGATCATCGGTACGTTTGGCACCGCATCAGCCCAGCGCTGATTCAGCGTGCGGTCGATCAACATGGCACCGGCCTTCACGTAGCGTAGCGACGCGAATTTCGTCGCAGCGGCGTCACCCGCACAGTCAAGTAGACGAGTGAACATTGTGCCGCTTCCGTATGCCACGGTCACCTTATGACGCTCAATCGTGTCCAGCACGATGGGCGCGTTGAACTCGCCAACGAGTGCAAGGGTTGCCCCGGCTGCGAACGTAGCGTTCATGGCGCAACACATACCCCAGGTATGATACAGCGGCAGTGCGCCCAGGATGATGTCGTCGGCGGTCCAACCAAACCAACGGTTGTTCTGTTCAGCATTCGCGACGAGATTGCGGTGGCTGATCATGGCAATCTTGGAGCTGCCGGTTGTCCCGCTTGTGAATTGCAGTACGGCGATGTCTACGTCGTTGCGTTGCTGCGAATCGTCCGGCTCACCGAGTACCGCCGGCAGCACGGAGCTGTCGCCTGCACCGGCTTGGAACTCGCTGCCTGGGTTCACGAAGAAGACCTTGGGTTCGCGAATGTGGGCTCTGACGCGGGCGGCCTCGAATTCACCCGCGATTTCGCGGTCAACGAAGGCGGCGCGCGGCTCAACTGCCCGGATGACCGCTGTCAGCTCGTCGCGGGTCAGCGCCGGACTGACAGCCACGGGTGTCATGTCTGCACGCAGGGCCCCGAAATACTGGACGATAAACTCAGGACAATTCGGCAGTACGAGAAGAACACGATCGCCCCGCTTGCCACGGGCAAAGCCCCGTGAGCGCAAGACGCAAGCGGATATCTTTACACGGTGCCACAACTGGGCATAGCTGATCTTCAGGTCTTCGAAAAGGATGGCTGTCTTGTCTGGACGTTCCCGGGCGTTGTCTTCAAGGAACTGCCACAAATACCGTTTTGGCGGCGCGTATTCACGGGATACGCCCTCGGGGTAAAGCGCTTGCCAGTTCGGGGTACCGCTCAAGCGTAGAGCCTCGTGAAGTGTTCGGGCACCGGCGTGGGTTTACCCGACTTGGCATCCGTGAAGACGATTACGACTTTGGCCTCGGCGGCGGGCTCGGGGTCACCGACGACAACAATCTGGTGCGCAATGGTCACGCTGGTGTTACCCACGCGGTCAACCTGCGTACGTATGACTGCCCGGTCACCCAGTTTCAGGGCTTTGCGATAGTCGATCTCAGTTCTCACGGTCATGAACTGTACACCCCACGTGTCCATGATCGACAAGTAATTGAAGCCTTTGTCCTGCAACAGTTTGCTTCGACCGTGCTCGAGCCAGTTGAGGTACACAGCGTTGTTGACGTGGTCGTAAACGTCCAGTTCATAGCTGCGAACTTCCAACTCGTACGTACTGACGTAGGGCATTCCGGTCCTTGCGACCCGTTACCGGGGTCGCTCACAAATCCTTGCAAGGCGCGAGATTGTAGCAACGGTTGCGGGATTGCGCTGCAAACTGGGCAGCTTGTTGATCTTGAGATGTTCTGGAGCGTCGGGATGCTGCGAAAAAGGACAAGGGCGACCGGTTTCCCGATCGCCCTTGCCGGAGTAAAGGCCTTGAAGATACCGCCCCCCCTTAACTAGCGACATCTCCCACAGCGGCCTTAGCTCTTATCTTTAGGTCGCCTTGGCGACGCGTGTAACTGTAACCGGTCACTATCACAAGAGTTTCACGGACCAGTCGTTTTTGCTGACAATGTTTTTGACAGTCTCATGACGTTCGAAGTCGGTCGTGGCTGCCATCGGGGCCATGAATTACTGAAGCTTAGGCCCTTTTGTTGCCGATTCACCCGCGGGAGCTCGTCTGTGCGCGGCATCATTGGCTACATCTTCTTTTTCACCGTCGGGCTGATTTCAGCCGGTGCGTACTTTTATCAATTGCACCCGGAACACTCCATAGATGGCGACGTCCCGCGCTTGCGCAAGGATGTCGACGATGCGCTGGATCGTGGTCGGCGACTACGCGAAGCCTGGAATGCCTGCGGCGCCTCTGACGAGGCCAGCACTCAGTCAACCGTCCAACGCGGCGACAAGCAGGATTAGTGGCTAGCACCAAAATCACCAAGAGGCAGGTAGCCCAACCGGCTCTGATTCGTATGAAGGTCATACCCCGAATCGGAGCCCAGAATGAAATACGTTCCCTGCCTGTTGCCCGCGATTCTGCTGGCCTTACTTGCGATCCAACCAGAGCAGACAGTCGCGCAGGACAGCTCGCTGCCGGAGATTGCGACCAACGTGCTTCGCCAGCCGGCCCTGTCGCCGGACGGCAACACGTTAGCGTTTGTCTATGACGGCGATATCTGGAGCGTACCCAGCAAAGGCGGCCATGCGCGTCGCCTGACCATCACAGAAGACAACGATGGCAGCCCTTGCTTTTCACCCGACGGAAGGTGGCTGTCGTTCCGCAGTCGGCGCTACGGAAATGACGACGTCTTCGTGATGCCCGCAGAAGGCGGAACAGCGAAGCGACTGACGTTCGCAGATTCCTACGACGCCCCGGACTGCTGGCTGCCTGACAGTTCAGGCATCATCTTCAACAGCTACCGGCGTGAAAACGGTCGCGACCTATGGATCGTGCGCCTCGAAGGCGGCGAGCCTTGGCCGATCACCGGTGGCGGCTTCGGACTACACGAGTACCAGGCCAGCATTACGCCTAATGGTAAACACATCGCTTACTGTACAAGCGGCAGCGACCCTGCCCGCCGGCGTGCATACAACGGCACGGCCGACAGTGAAATCTGGCTTTGCGACTTTGATGGGGTCGTGACCACAAACCATCGTCGCCTCACGAACAACCGCAGCCACGACGCGTGGCCCGTGTTCACAAGCGATACAGAGATGGTTTACGTGACCTATGCGGACGGCAAGTCGGCCAGCTCGCAGATTGGTCGTCTGACGGCGATGGGTCTGGATGGCAAGACACTGCAGGGGTGGGGTGGCGAAACGCGCCTTGACCCGAAAGACATCAGCGTCCGTGGGGGCAAGATCGCCTTCGCGACCGGTAACTACAGTGGCTGGAAGCTTCACGTTGGCGAGCTCGGTAAGCGCCCGCCCACGAAGCTCTCAACACCCGATATCAAACTGGCCAGCGACGTTCGCCGTGCGGAAACACAGACCAGCACACTGACTTCGGCCGACGAATACGCTGTCAGCCCCGACGGCAAGAAGCTGGCCTTCATCGCCGGCGGCGACGTGTTTGTGATGCCGGTTGATGACGACGCCGTGCCGTATCAGGTAACCGACACGCCGAAGAAAGAAGTCTCTATTGTCTGGGCACCAGACAGCTTGAGGCTGACGTTTCTGGACCATCTCGACGGCGTTGTGATGACTGCCGACATGACTGACTTCGAAACGGGCGGCCCAAAGATCTCGCCCGCTATTCCCGCCGACGCGACCGTTCGACACGCCCATCCAGCGTACGACAGCGACGGCAACCTGTGGGCCCTCGAAAACGAAGCTTCTATTCGAATGATCGCTGACAAGTCAGAAAGCCCGATGGCAGATCGAAAGGCGATCCTAGGCAACTTCCACGGCGGCGGTCTGTGGGGCGGAGATGCTTTCCAGATCAGCGCCGACGGGCGTTGGGTTCTCTATGAGCAATCCAATGAACTGTACGACGACGTCATCATGCTTGCGGATGCCGTGACGGGTGAAGGGCGTGCCCTGTCCCATCTGTTTGGCTCATGTGGTCATGCACGTTTCTCGGCCGACGGCAAGCGCGTAGTCTTCATCAACAACCAGGAAGGTGACTACGACGTCTACAGCGTAGAGTTGGCCCCGGAAGCGCCGACGTTCAAGGAAGACAAGCTCGACAAGCTTTTCAAGAAGCCTGAGCCCAAAGAAGACAAGACTGACGACGCTGGCAACGGGAACGACAAACCGGAACCCAAGAAGCCCGAAGTAAGAGTCGAATGGGAAGGCATCAAGGACCGCGCAAAGCGCATCACCAGCCTTGACGGGCGTGAGCTGTATCCAGTCGCGCTGCCCGACGGAAAGACTTACTTCTTTGTAGGAACGTCGCAGGGTCAGTCAAACGTCTGGAAGCTGGTCCTGGACCCCGACAAGGGGCCCGACCTGAAGCAGATCACACAGAGTCGCAGCAGCAAGTCAGCGCTGTCGCTTAGTGCCGACGGCAAGACGCTCTGGTGGCTGGACTCCGGCAAGATCACCAGCATGCCTGTAGCCAGCACCAAGACCACCACCTACAACTTCCGCGTTGAGCAACGCCGCAATCGTATGGAAGTTCGAAACGCAGCCTTCGACGAAGCGGCCTGGGTGATGGGCAGCTATTTCTATGACAGCAACCACCACGGCATCAACTGGAACGCAACGACAGCGCGCTATAAGCAAGCGTTGGACTCCGTCAGTACAGGCGACGAATACGACGCCCTGATGGACGAGATGCTCGGTGAACTCAACAGCAGCCACCAGGGTTTCACGGGCGTAGATTCTCGCAGCGACGGCGCAAACGACTCGACTGGCTGTCTCACGCTGATGTTTGAACCGAAGATGCTTGCCGACGGGCGCTATCAGGTTACTGAAGTCGTGAAGGGCGGCCCCTGCGACCTGCCTGAAGGCAAGCCGGAGCCCGGTGCCATTCTGTTGAAGATCAACGGGCGCATGCTCAGCCCGGGCGACAACATGGCGGAGATTATGCTGGGCGCGATCGGCAGGAAAACCGTGCTGACGTTTACTGCCAGTGAAAGCACCAGCGCGACCTGGGACGTCGCCGTAAAACCGATTTCGCGCCGCGAGACCTACGGGCTGTACTACGACCGCTGGGTTCAGTTCCAGCGTGATCTGGTGGAGCGACTTTCGGACGGGCGGCTCGGCTATGTCCACATTCAGGCCATGAACGGGCCTTCACTTGCCGACTTCAAGCACGAGCTCGGCGATGAGATGCTCGACAAAGAAGGTGTGGTGATCGACGTGCGTTATAACGGCGGCGGGTCAACCTCAGTCGACATACTTGAGATTTTGATCAAGCGTACCTGGCTTAAGCGCCAGTACGGCGGCATGAATGAAGTAAGCGAGAACATCTACCGCTCAATCGCGCTTGAGAAGCCAAGCATTCTCATGATCAATCAAGCCAGTTTCAGCAACGCCGAAATCATGGCCGAGGGTTTCCGCCAGCTAGGCATCGGCACTGTCGTCGGTGTTGATACGGCCGGGGGGTGCATCGGAACAGGCAGCTACACGCTGCTGGACGGAAGCCGTATGCGCCTGCCCAGTACGGGTGCATACACTGTGGATGGCGAAAATCTTGAGCTGGTCGGGCGCAAGCCGGACATCTTTGTCGAGAACACACCCGATGAACTCGATAAGGGAATTGACCGCCAGACCGAGCGCACCGTGAAGGAACTGCTTGCACAGATGGACCGTTAGTCCAAAAGCTTTGAAGCCCTCTCGACCCACTGCCTCGGCAGTGGGTCGCCTATTTCGTAGTCATCCGGAAGGATGTCGCGGGCTTGTTGGGCGAGTTCAATGCCCCTTGGAGTGTTGCCGCTTTGTGATTCAAAGACGGCCAGCGCGCTGAGTCTGCCGGCCTCAAGGCCGAGGTGTTGATTGCCCCTGTACTTGAGCAGCAGCTCAGTGGCTGCGTCCCAGTCGCCCAACTCGGCGTGTGTCAGCCCTGCCGAAATGCTCCAGGCTGGCAGAATCACGTTCATCCCGAGTTTTTGGCCAATGCGTATCGCCGCGTAGTATCTTTCAAGAGACGAGCGATAGTCGCCGAGGGCTTCGTCAATGGCTGCCTGTCCGGCACATGCGTACGCCGCGATGCGAAGGTCGCCGAGTTCACGCGCGACGCGCTCGGCCTCAACGTGACGGGCGCGAGCTTGGGCATACCGCATCTCGTTAGCATCCAGCGATGCAAGGTTTGTCTGGCTTCGTGCTACTTCCGCCTTGTTTCCGATTTCACTGGCCAGCTCGATGGTTTTATCATAGTCGCTGCGCGCCTCGGCGGGGTGCCCCATGACATCCATCGCGTAACCTCGGAACGCGTGCAGGCGCATTCGTAGCGCCGGGTCAGGAGTATCACCAACGATTATTGCGAGTTTCGCAATCAGTGACTCAGCTTCTTCAAACCGCTGTGCGTGCAGCACAATGCCGAGGCGGTTCATCCAGGCACTGGCTCTGGTCTTGGTGTCGGCTGAACGATCGGCGATGGTGCATGCCTCCGTCGCGGCGTGCTCTGCGGTGCCTAACTGACCTTTCGTCCAAAGTGAACCAGCCAGCCCGAGTAGCGCCTTCGCCAAGCCAGCCTCGTCGTCTGTCTTCCGAAACAGCGACACTGAACTTCTGAAGTAGTCGACGGACTCGGCGTTGCGGGTGCCGTCCCGCACCGCAGCGCCGAGCGCTGAAAGTGCCGTGGCCTCTAGCCTGACGTCGTTGAGCTGTCGTGCATCCACAACGGCTTTGTCGGCCAAGGGCAGCGCTTCTGCAGTCCGATCAAGTTGCATCAATAGGTCGATAATCTTGCAGCGGACACGGATATGATCGCTGGTGCCTGCCGCGACTATCTCCGTGAGTCGTTCATAGAAACGTAGCGCGTCCTGAATTCGGTACGCTGCCTCGGCGGCCTCACCCGCCTGCCGGACCCAGTGGCGTTCCAGCTTTAGCAACCGATCGTCAAACTGCGTGACGCCTTCCTGTGCCAATCGCGCATGCAGCGCGATGTCCGCGGCCGGGGGCTCCGGTAGGTTTGTCAGCAGTCCGGTTGTGACCTCGTGTAATTGGGCGCGAACAGAAGGCGGCAGGAGTTGATACGCCGCCTGTTGCAGTACCGCGTGTGAAAAGAAGTAGATGTCTTCGGCGTGCGTCACGTTGTCCCGGACTTCGTTGAGGATCGAACTATACTGCGTGACACACGGAGGGCGACATGCAGATCAACGAGTTCCAGAAGCTGATTGAAGAGACCTACGGCGAGAAGGACCGCAAGCGGGGTATCGAAAACACTTGGCTCTGGTTCAGCGAAGAAGTAGGGGAGCTTGCCCGCGCCATCAACGGGCGCACCAGCCGCGAGAACCTGCGTGAAGAGTTCGCCGACGTGCTTGCCTGGCTGACAACACTGGCCAGCATCGCCAATGTCGATCTAGAGGAAGTAAGCGCCAAGCGGTACGGCAAGGGCTGCCCCCGCTGCAAAGCCATCCCCTGCAAGTGTGACGAAGTAAAACAACGCCCCCGCGCCTACCGGTGTTGAGCTGGCCGGGTGCAAGAAATCAATTGGAAATCGGGCGGTTTCATTTGCGTACTGGCGTTCATGCTGTAGAGTTTCTGTCGTCGTGAAAAGCGCATTCGCGCCGCTGCGGTTCAGCCTTGTGGGGAGTTGGCCTCTCAGGGCTCAAACGAAGTAGCCACGACACTCAAGGGGCCAGACGCCCCACAACTACCGGGCTGAACAATCGCACTTTACGCGCTCGACGCTACCCGCGTTGTTGACCCGTAGGAGACATCGACATGGCAGAGAAGACCGATTTCCTGAACAAGAAGCAGCTCGTTAAACACATCGACATCACCAAGGTCCGAGATATGGACAAGCTGGTCGCCATGATGGGCGACACCAGCTTCCAGGCCCGCAACCTGTCACGCGCAACCGACATTTTCGACATGGCCCTGCGCGACAAAAACTGCAGCGTGGTGCTGTGCCTCGCCGGCTCGCTCGTTAGTGCGGGTCTGAAGAAAGTCATCACTGATCTCGTCAACAACAACATGGTTGACGCCATCGTCAGCACCGGCGCTATCGTCGTTGACCAGGACTTCTTTGAAGGCCTGGGCTTCAG
>JAGQRE010000239.1 GCA_020425695.1 Planctomycetota bacterium | reverse complement strand
GAGGTCAGCGCCGTGCTGACGCTTGAGCCCGGCCTGCACCCGATCAAGATCGAGTTCGCGCAGCAGATGAACGGAGTCGCCGACGCAGCCAAATGCGCGGCCGCCTTCATGTACGTGCCGGAAGGTCAAAGCAAGCCAATCGCCGTGCCGCCGGAAATGTTGATGGTTCCCGAATGGATGTGGAGCGACAACGCACCCATCATTACCAGTCTAAGCAAGACCGAAGGAGAGATCGGCGACGAGATCACGATCAAAGGTCAGTCGCTACAGACCAAGAGTACAGGTCCGTTTGGTGAGCATGACGACGCCTTACGCGTTACTTTCGCAGGCCAGTCAGCGACGGTTGTCGAGAAGTCAGAGTCGCAGATAACAATTCGAGTGCCCATCGGGGCGCAAACCGGGAAGGTGATTGTCCATAAAGCCAAGGCTCTAGGATTCTCTGGCAGCATGGGTGGTTGGCAGCCTGTCGAATGGGGTTGGGGAGCAGCAGTACCCTCGAACTCATTAGATTTCCGAGTGACCACACAGTTCGGTCTAACGGCTGAATGGCACGACTTGTCCGGCTGGAACAATTTCGGCTTCGAGGTTTTCGATACACATGTAGCTGCGGTTACTCGTTTCGAGCAATCGCCAGGACACGAGGCCAGACCAAACGGATTTGAGCCGTGTGCCGTCGCTTGGGAAGGACGATTGGGTATTAGCAACGCACATGCATGGCGAAGGCTCCGTCAGGGGACTGCCTACGAGTTCTGGTCATATGCCCCATGTGAGATCACTTTGGGCGCTGAGACGAAACTTGCTCAGGACGTCGGTGATGGCATGTACACAGTTGCCTTCCTTGCTGATTCAATTGATCCAGGCTACATGTTTCTGAGAGTCAGGGTTGTGGTGTCTGAGGAACAGACTCCTGAGTGGTTCGTTTTGTATCAATGGCACGAGGATGTTGACGACGATGAGACTGAGGTGGCAGTGGTAACACGGTCCACTGAAGTGCAACGTCAGTACTATTTCCCAGCTGTTGGCATCCCTTCGCCTCCCGAGATACGTAGTGTCCTTCCAGTTTGGGAGGAAGGCGAGTCGCCGCCCGTAACTCCCTACGTTGACGATTCGTCATGGCCGTCGGTGAGAGTTGGCCAGGAGTTCACATTTGAACTACTTGATCTTGGTTCAGCCCACTTAGTCGAGTCGGAACTGGTGATAGAGGTATTCGTTGACGACGTGATCCTTGACTATTCCGTCGATGACGTGTCTGAGACTACGCTAGGCCGGACGCAGCGGTGCCGGGCTGTCATGCCAGAAGGCGTTGGCCAAGGGCGCATAGTTGCCGTCCAAGGTACGGCAGCGAGCGAACCCGTTTACGTCGATGTCACCAACCGTGGTCTGGTTGGGTACCTATACGATGTGCCCGAAGGCAGCGGGCTTAGCAAGCTGCCTGACCTTGCGCCGTTGACCTGCTTCAAGGTTCGCAAGGATCGCCAGATCAACTTTGAATCGGTTGCTGACTTTGACCTGCCGTTCCCGGCTGAGACGTTTGTGATTGAGTGGCTTGGCGGACTCATAATAGAAGAAGAAGGCGATTATGAGTTCATCTGTCGCAGCGACGACGGCATGAAGCTGTGGCTCGACGACAACGTAGTGATCGACGCCGACCACCCGCAGGCCCCCGCCGAGAACACGGCCACCGTGCATCTCGTGCCCGGCGTCTACCGTTTCCGGATGCAGTTCTTTGAAAACAACCAGCACGAGGTATGTGTACTCGAGTGGCGCGCAACGCGGGGCGAAGACGAAGCGCTTGAGGAGTTGATCCCGCGGCAGGTGATTCCCGCCCGCGCGTTCTCGCTGGACGTTCACCCGGCGTTCCCGGCCAAGACCTCAACCGGCAAGCGCACAGACGGGTCGTAGTAGATCAGGCCTGCATGGCTGTCAGGACGGCTTCACTGAGCTGCTCGCGCTCATCGGGCGGCATCTCTTCCAGCAGGGACTGGCGACAGCCGCCCGGAAGTTCCGAGGGCAGGTAACCCCTGAACAGTGGCCATTCATCCGCTTGCTCGGCCTGCTCAAGAACTTCGGACAACACCTCGACGCCCTTTCGCAGGCGCGCAGCAACTTCGGGTGCCTCGTTGACGAGCAGCGGTTCAGACTCAGCCAGCACCGAGCGTGCCTTTGTGATATCTCGTGCGCCCAGCGCCAGGCGCGCCCTGGCCGGCAGAACGTAAAGCATGCTGGCCGGTGTGTCAGCGGCG
>JAGQRE010000238.1 GCA_020425695.1 Planctomycetota bacterium | reverse complement strand
CCATCCTATTTGTACGCCTGCTTTGCCAAAGGTGGAACCATGCACACTCGCATCTGGATGTCTTTGTTGTTTGCGGCTCTTGTCTTCGCGGCCTGCGGTGGCGGTGGTGGGGGCAGCAGCGGCGGCGGGTCCGGTACGCCGACCTTCCAGATCAACACGACCAGCGTGCCGAACGGTGTGATCAACCAGGCGTACACAATCGGCATTAACTGCACGACGGGCGGCGGCACGTACACGTGGTCAAGCACGGGCAACCTTCCGCCGGGGCTGACGCTTGATACGGCGTCAACGACGTTTGCCACGACGCTGAGCGGCATGCCGACGACGGCAGGCACTTACAACTTCACGGTCTCGGTCACGACCGGCACCGAGAACGCATCGCAGCCGTACACGGTGGTGATAGGCACCGGCAGCTTCCCGCCGGGCGTTAATGTGACCGACGTAAACGTCAGCAACACGGTGCGCGTCAGTGGTGTGAAGCACCTTGGGTTGAATCTTGGCGGGCACGACCGCTGGGGTGCAAGCAAGATCATGAAGAACCAACTGCCGAACCCGGGCTTCGAGCCGGGCGTCATGGGCACGGTCTGGCTGGCCGACACGGTCTCAACGTCAGACAGTTTCGTGCCGCGTGAATGGAACACGACTAGCGGCAACCAGCCGGCCGGGTTCTGGGATGGCGCCGAGTATGAGATCGTCTACGGCCCCGGTGCGGGCGCTAGCGGCAACGTGACGGCGTTTACGCATGCAGGCGGCGACTACAACTTCAACCTTGGAAGCAACGGAAACATCGGTCTGAACGACCGTGACGTGATGTTCACCCGTCGTGCATTCCCCGGCACGGCCTACGGTATGCATGGAAGCGCCGGTACACCCGACACCAGCAACCCGTACAGCGGTGCACAAAGCCTGCGCATGGCGCCGGGCGAAAACTTCGACTACGTGATGGACACAAGCTGGCGCGACGGCGACCAAAGCAGCCACAAGCTGATCGTCGTTGAAGGTAACTGGCGTGTGCGAATCAAGGCACGCGCGGCCAACGCGGGAGACCAGGTACAGGTGCGCCTGTATCGCGACGGTGGCGCGCCGTATAACCCGACGTTCATTAACCGCACGTTCACGACAACCGGAAGCTGGGCGACCTATACGGAAGACCAGACGATCGCGGCAGGCACCGACCAGACACCGAACCCGTGGCCGACGGGGACGTACAAGCCGGCGCTGATCTTCGCGATCGACGTGCCGGGTAGCAACACCGGCAACGTGTGGATCGACGAAGTCGAACTCTATCGCGTTGACGACGCCACCAACCCGACTGTCTTCGCTGACCGTATCGTCGGGCGCCTGCAGGACTATCAGCCCGGCGTGTTGCGCTGGTGGGCGGGGCAGCTTGGTGAGACGCTTGAGAACATGATGCAGAGTTGGCAGGACCGCGGCACCTGCGGTTACAAACCCAGCAGCACGACGCCCGGCACCTGGAACTACGGCGTACCCGACTTCCTTGAGTTGTGTGACTACGTCGGCGCTGAGCCGTGGATTGTGATGCCGCCAACGGCCAGCGAGCTCGACCTGGTTCACTTCGTCGAATACCTCGCCGGCTCCAGCGGCACATACGCCACACTGCGAATGAACCAGGGGCAGACCGCGCCATGGACCAATGTCTTCAACCAGATCCACCTTGAATGGGGGAACGAGTTGTGGGGCGCAGGCACGACCGGCGACCCCTTCGGCGCGGCCAGCGTAAACGGCGGCGTGCGCCTCGGCACCTTGGCAGACCGTGCTTTCGAGTTCATGAAAACCAGCGGCTACTACGCCGCCAACGCTGCCAAGTTTGACTTCATCATTGGCGGGCAGGCCGGTTACTCCGGGCGCCAGCAAGAGATCGAAGCCAACGCCGATGACCACGACAGCACAGCACTGGCACCGTACTTCGGCGAGCTAAGCAACTTCGGCACGGACGCCGAGGTGTACTACCCCCTGTTCGCCAAGCCTTATTACGACGCGCTGAATACGAACGGGCGCATGTACCAGAGCAAGCAATACCTGGTGAACGGCGGCAACGGCACGAACCTGAACATCTACGAGATCAACTATCATACGACGGGCAACTATGCGGGGTTGCCGACCAGCCTGCGCAACGAGTTCGTCGGTGGGGCAAGCGGAGCCCTGGCGCTGCCGCTGCACATGCTGGTGTACCTGACCGAATTGCAAGCCCGCGACCAGTGCGCCTTCCTCGCCTGCGGCTATGCGTACCGGTTCCAGAACACCGGCAACTGGCAGGACGACTACGTGC
>JAGQRE010000237.1 GCA_020425695.1 Planctomycetota bacterium | reverse complement strand
CCTTGACCCCGAGAAGGTGCACGAAGCCCTTGCCATGCTGGACAACCACCGGCCCGAAGAAGAGGCGCAGCGCTACGTTGACGCCGAAGTGGAGAAGCGCAAGCAGGCCATGGAAGCTGAGGTCGAAGCGGCGAGGCAGGACGCCGTGACGTGGAAGCAGCGAATGCGCAAGCTCGTCGTTGGGGACGCCATCGAGAAAGCCGCAGCCCGCGCAGGCTTTGTCTCTCCGAAGCTGATGGCACGCCTGCAGGACCAGCTCAGCATCGGAGTTGAGCGAAGGGACGACAGCTTCGAAGCCGTGCCCGTTGACAGTCACGGCCGCAGGCGCCTCGCCGCTTCCGGCGACGGTCGCGTCCACCCGATGACCCTGGATGAATACATGCGCGAGTTGTCGCGGTTGCCCGAGTACGCCGAACTGACACGAAGGCAGCCAAGCGTCAGCCCCCGCGTTCACTGAGACAACGCCGGAAGGCGACACCGAAACTGGAGAGCCAGAATATGAACCCAAAGACTGCAAAACTGATCGCCGCCGTGATGGCCGAACAGGACGGAATGGCCGTCGAGATACCAACCGGCGACAGCGGCGCGGCGACACGCATCGCACTGGCGCTGGCCATGCCTGACAGCGGCATCGCCAAGGCTGCGCATTACGCCCGCGTTGACAGCACCCAGAAGCTGCGCGCTATCGACGGACCGCTGGAAGCCGCGTGGCTGCGTGAACTGGAAGCAATGTCGGGCACTAACGCCGACATCCTGAACGACGCCCGCAGCGCCCCCCTGGGCCGCGAGATCGGCGCAGAGTTCCGGCGCATGGTTGTCAGCGAACAGATCCGGCAGCTTCGTGCCGTGCCTGAGCCGAACTTCAGCTTCGTGGATGCCGACACTGCAGCGGACTTCCGCGAGTTGGCAGCCAACCCCGGGCGCGAGATCGGCCCCTATGCGACACGCCTGGCCGAAGAAGTTGGCGTGGCCCGCGACACTGTACGCGAGACCATTGCTGCATACCGCCAGCACCACGAGGCACAAGTTGCGGCAGACCGACTGCAGGAGTTTCTCGACAGCGACTTCAGCCCGGCGCACCTGGCCGCAGAAGCTCCGAGTTTCAAGGTGTCCGCCATCGAGGACCGCGCCGCCATCGAGGTTGCGGCATTCCGCGAACAGCAGGCACTTGAAGCAGAAGCGCGTGAGATTGAGCGCCGCAAGTCCGAGTTGGCGAAAGTCCACAGCGACAACAACGCCCGCCGCCGCGCTGTCAGCATCGAGGACGAGGCAGCCCGCAAGCAGGCAGCAATGAAGACGGTCGGCGAGTCCATGCAGCGTGACGCTGAGAAGGCACGCGCCGCCGCGGAGAAAGACGAGGCCGACATGAGGGCAAGGGGACTGCCGGCCAACGTCTAGCAGACAGATTCGCGGCCTGACCCGCCGCGTTTAGACGCGAGGAAAACGCTAAATGAACAGCAAGGCAAAGCCACGCGGCAGACCGTTCCAGCCGGGCAACCCCGGCGGGCCGGGCAGGCCGAAGCGCGAGACCGAGACCGAATACTTGAACCTGTTCACGCAGCAGGTGACGCAATCGGCCTTCGTGCGCATCGTGGACAAGCTGCTCGAAATGGCTGAAGCCGGAGACCTGAAGGCAATCCAGTTGCTGCTTCGCTACGCCCTCGGCCGCCCGGAATCGCTGTGGGAAAGTTCGCAGGAGAAGCAGCAGGAAATGAACGACTACGACCGCGCCGCCCGCTTCCGCCAGTTCATCGAGGAAATGGAACAGGCACCCAAAAACCAGATCGCATGAAGGCGACACGCAGCACCCGAGGGTTGACCATGGACGAAAAACAGAAACGACGCGACTACTGGGCAAAGACGTTCGCCGAAGTCGACGATGGAACCGCAGCCGACATCCGCGACGCGCTGATCCTGCTCACGCGGCAGGGCTTCCTCGACGAAGACCTGAGCATCCTGAACCATGACGACCTGAAGAACCTGGCACGCTTCCACCAGCAGGGCTGGTCCGAAGTCGGTCGCCTGTTCCTTCGCATGCTCAGCGGCGACGGCGACAAGCAGGACCTGCGGCAGCTCACGGTCAAGCTTGCAGAGTTGTGGACGTGGGAAGGTGTCGGCCTGGACATCTGGAATGCCACCCCGCAGGCAAGCGCAAACCCGGCAGCCAACGAAGAGGCTGACCGGCACATAGCACGAGTGCTGAAAAGCCTCGCAACCATCGGCCGCGAAGTCGGCATCTCGGAGACTGCACATGGGAATTGAGAAAACACAGGTCAAGGTCGAGCTGACAGGCGACCAGAAGGCCATCCGCGACGCCAAGCGCGTCGAGCGTGCCATGAACAAAGTCGAG
>JAGQRE010000236.1 GCA_020425695.1 Planctomycetota bacterium | reverse complement strand
ACTTGTTTAAATGCCCGGGTTTACTGCCTGACAAGATTGGGTCATATTCTTAGGAACTTCTTTAGTGTGGTTGCGAACTGGGGGTGCGGGCTTTGCGGCAGGCGCAGTTCTCCGTACCGGGCTAAAGGTCGCGCTCACGCAAGGGGCGAAAGCTGCGGCGAAGTACGGTGCTATCACCGCTGCTGCGGGGTATCTGGCGTTTTTTGGTGCAGGTGGGGGCGCTGAAGGCAACACACAAGGACATGGGGCGCCCAGCGGACCACCAAGCATTGAGCAGCCTGTTCAAGCACCGGAGACCGTCGTCGAAGATCTAGAAATCGTGGAAAGAGGCTATCGGTTCTCCAATGATCAGGTTTTGAACGACCTACAGTTTTCAACCTGGGTTGCCACAACACTGGAGGAAGCAGGAGAAGCAACCATCACGCTCCGAGTATCCAGCGGTTCGCCGGAGTATCTGGTCGCTCACGCGCGCGACACGATAGAACGGGCAAACTCGCGGCGTGTGGCGCAAGGTAGAAGTCGCGCCGTACTGGTGATCTACGACCAGGAGTGATTGTGAGCGAGCCTGAAACTGAGCCGAAAGCAGAGCCGTTCCTCATTTGGCACATTGCCGAAGGCTCACCACCCGACAGTGAGTTACAGGAAGTTGAAGAATCTCTCGCGAAAAAATTACGGGAGTTGAAGCTTCCATTTCGTCCGTTCCGAATTGGAACCGGGTTCGAAAACAATGCCACTGTGGTGGACCTAGGAAAGCCAGACGCCAAGTCATCGGCTCTCGACTCCAGGGTCTGCATCGTTCTACTTCACGGCGACGAGTCCTTCGTCGGGCGCTGCCTGGACATTGCGCCGAACACGGTTCGAGGCGACGTTGCCACGATATTGACTGCTATCGAAACCGTATTCGACGTTGCTCCCCGAGTACGGCAGTTCGTACTCGCGCCGGTTACATCGCACCTAGGTGACGAGACCTTGAGGTCCTTTGAAAGGGCAGCCCACGAACGAGCGGACAGCGCCACACATCAAGAGTGGGCGAAGGACATCAAGCTGATCACTCACCGCGATGCGGTTCCAAAGTACTTCGTTGAGTTGGATGCCGAAAATGTGCGACAACGAATCGGCAAGCGATTCGCCCTTCGAACGGTTCTACTCGTGTCGTTCTTCTTCTTCGTGCTTGGGAATTGGATGGGACGGAACAGTTCCCAGCAAGAGCCGACGGAAGTCATCCGTCCGGTTCCAATCGTGGAAACCGTTTCAGTGGAGCGTGCCGCTGATGCGCCGAATGCGGAGGATGCGCTCTTCCGGACCGCATCGCTTTTCTATAGCGGTGACGTGAGCGGCTACACATGTACACAGATAGGCTCAGACCATCGAGGGAGCTATTGGTTGTGCCCGATTCCTCTATCCTGGCGGGACACCCCAACGGCCTGGCGAGAGACACCGGACTACTTCCTGCCCGCGCACTGGAGAAACCCAAAGCTCGTTGGGTTTCGGGTAACCGCCAGCGAAAGATCCGCAGCCATCGAAGACGCCAGCGTCATCGCAGCGGTAGGCAAGTATCTGGTTCTGTACGTCAAAAGCGTCGGTCGAGTGGCGGAGGGACAAGTGGCCCACGCATCTCTGGCGCGCTTCTCTCGTCAAGAAGTCAAGATCGCGTTCCCGAACTCGGACGAAGCGCGTGCACTCCAAAGCCTCTTTCCGGAGTTGGCAACCGGTGCCAACGAGTCGGACTAGCTGCGCGCACGGTCGGTGCTTGGCGGAGATTTGCCATTCCGTCAGCTATAGAGCGTAAGCCAACCTGGTTCTTCAGCAGGTCACCGCTGCCAGCGTCTTGGCCCCGCAGTATGCCGGGCGAAGTGCCGGTGACCTTTTCCCTTGCAACTCCTCTGGAACACACAAGTTAGGTCGCCAATGGAATTGAGCGATGATTTTTGTGCGAGTTTACTTTGACACGCACAAAAATGAGCGGTATGTTATCCGCATGATCGACGCGAAGAAAACCATGAGTTGGGCAAGGGTGAGGGAGGTTCATCTCGCCGGGATACCTGAAGAAGTGCAGGCGCTGGCGTTTGACTGCCATCGGAACACGCTGCGCAACTGGGAGAAGAACGAGGATGCGCTCAGCAAGGAAGCCTCGATCTTTCGCCGCCTGGCTGTGTGCATTGAACAGAACGAATTCCTGTTCGATGAGAACGGCCAGCCGCGGAAGGAACCGACCAAGCTGATGGAGGAGGGCGTCGAGCATCTGGGCGGAATCCTGGAGATGAAACGCGCCAAGGCCAGCGAATCGGACATCGAGAAAAAGGGCAGGGAGTTTCGCCTGTGGCTACACGCAGTCAGCGACAACACCTTTGAGGACACGCTGGGGTTCCGATTCCCTGAGGAGGACACCTTCGAGCCCACGAGTTTGATC
>JAGQRE010000235.1 GCA_020425695.1 Planctomycetota bacterium | reverse complement strand
CACCCGGCTCCAGATGGCCGGCGATTCCCAGATCCAGCTCAGTCTGTCCGGCGGCCAACCGCTCAGCAGCAGCGGCCTTGAGCGCAACCAACTCGACCTCGTTATGCGCTGAACCGAGGTGCTCGATGGACCGCGAGCCCTTACGCCACGACCACACGACCTGCACGGCCGTGGCCCCCGACGAGGTCTTCACCGTGCGCACGTAGGCCACACGGGCAGCTTACGGCCCGATCCTAGTGTTCAAATTCAGCCGAAACCGCGGCCAAAACCGCAGATCAGCGACCCTTCACTAAACAAACACCCCAAAAATGAGCCAAGTCAGGGTTGATACCGTCACAAGGGAAATTCAGCCGTCTCGGGTGTCCTCCCCGTCGTCATCGACGGCGCAATAGTCGACTCCTGTCTGTGGGAAAGCGTCGCATAGCCGACGGAAGCATTTCTCGAATTTATCGAAGCTCCACTGGTTGGTTAGCACCCATGTGCATTCGGCTGACGCATCTATAAGTGGATCTTCGAGGAAGAATCGTCTCTCTGGGTCACCTGTTGCTGGCCTTGCCGAACGAATAGCGTCAAGTAGTTCATCGCGCTCAGTGATCTGGCGGTCCAATTGGACCATGACGCTTCCGGGTAGTAAGTTCGCGATTTCGGCGTATTGCACACCGGCTTTGTGAAGTTCCGTAACTAGGGTAAGGGCAGCTTGTCGCTTACTAAGAGGTTCAGACGGGACACCGTTGAAGAGAACTTGATATTGCCTGCGGTCCTTGCCATCACTCGCAAGATTGCCGCGATCACGGGCGGCTTCTTTTTTACGAATCTTTACTTGGTAGTCCTGCGCCTCTGGAAGAGGAATCACTTGTTGGACGTCCAAGTAGACCTTCCCATCAAGCTCATACGGGACCATGCGGATGCATCTGATGTCGGTACCGTAGAATTCATTTAGCCAAAGCACAGTTGTTGTAATTTCGACGCTGAAGTCTTGCGCAACAAGAATTATGCGAACAAGGCTCGAGATCTGGATAGTGCTGTCGGCGTCAGGAACTCCGATGAACTCAGCCACTACAGTTCGCGGATCACGACCGTCGGATTCGTTGGGCGAGTCTCGTGTCAGCACTCGGGAATACGTGTCAACGACCTGATCAAACGTCAGGGGTGACACCATGGCTGCGTATCGCAGAGCCTGCAGATCCATATGGCCGCCGTCGTCGGTCCGCTTCAACTCAATAACGACAAGTTGGCCTTCGCGATCGAGTGCCAACAGATCGATACGACGTTTAGAGTCCTGCCAGTTACGGAACTCCTCTTCGAGGATTAAGAGATCTTCTCCAAGGACAAATGGATTTGCCCGCACCAGTCGTTGTAGTTCCCTTTCGAACCAGCCCACTTCTTTGAATTGCATCGCCTTCTGCTCACTGAGCGTCGCGCTGTCGATGTCGACGGCAAACAGCATTTCGCTTCCCCCCACGTTTGACTGTCTCTCGAGGCTTCGTTGGGAGCCTAATCCGTTGCGCGGTTGTCAACCGTGCTTCGGCGTAGCGTTGCCGTTGCGTGAGAGCCGAGCCTGCTGCCAGTTCCGGATCATGCTTGTACGATCTCCCGGGCGAACACCTTTGTCCACCGGAGCGGCTGGACATTGTTACGACTGGGGCTCGCGCAGTCCGCACAGTTTTGGCTGGGTTGAGGTGAGCCCCTCGTAGTGGTCCAGTTGTTGTGCGACTTTGTTGCCCGGATGTTCGGGCAGGAAGAATCGGAAAACGACATGACATCGAGGAAGCGCCGGCGGCACACGCCGGACCAGATCATCCGCAAGCTCGCCGAGGGCAACAAACTGCTCGCCTCGGGTCAGGAACTCGACGCGGTGTGCCGGCACCTGGAGGTCGCCGAGTCGACGTGGCATCGCTGGCTAGCCCAGTACGGCGGCATGAAGGCCAGCGACGCCAAACGGCTCAAGGAACTCGAGGCCGAGAATGCCCGACTCAAGAAATTGGTCGCCAACCAGGCCCTCGACATCGACATGCTCAAGGAGATCTCGGTGGACGCTCCTATAGATGTCAAGTGCTGAGTTCGGCGTAGTCGGCGCGTAGCGCTTTGAATACCTCGCGGGCCAGGTAGCGCTTTTGGCAGCGGAGGATTTCGGGCATGGACATGCCCTCGGTGGTGCGGCGGTCGGCGTAGGCGCGGCTGCGCGGGTCGTAGCGCAGTCGGACCACCGCGGCGATGTGTAGCGCGCTGTTGCCGGCCCGCTCCCCGCCGCGGTGTAGGCGATGGCGATGTGTTTTGCCCGATGAGGCTGGGATCGGGGCGACGCCGCAGAGGTGGGCGAAGGCGGCTTCGCTGCGGAGCCGGTCGGGGTTGTCGCCGATCGCGATCAGCAGTGCGGCCACGGTGTCGGGGCCGAGTCCGAATACGGCGCTGGTGGCGGGTGCGG
>JAGQRE010000234.1 GCA_020425695.1 Planctomycetota bacterium | reverse complement strand
AACCCGTACCGTGGCGTCACGGATGGCGTCTGTACGTGGCTGCGAAAGCAGCTACCCACCACGCGCTATGCTGGGATTGAGATTGAGTTGAACCACCGCTATTCGTCCCTGCCCGCACGCGGCTGGCGTGATATTCGGGAAGCGCTTATCAATGCGGTCAAATCGTCGCTCCGCGCCTGAAGCTGTGATTTCACACACCGCCACACGCCCGCTCGACCGTATCAGGCAGAGTTAGCAATCGGGTGCAAAGTCACGTAGAATGCCCGGCCTGACTATCGACCCGCCTCGGGAGACAAAATGCGCGTTGTATTTTGCATTGCCGCACTCGCACTGCTTGCACCCGTGCTGGTCGCGCAAGATGAGAAACCGCAGGTAGACCTGGCCGTCGCGTTCCCCAGTACGACGATGGTCTACGCGCGCGCCGATACCAACGACTATTTCGACTCACTGAACCCCGAAGAGATTTTCGCAGGACTCGAGGGCGAAGTCGATGTGCCCGACCTTGGTGAAATCGCCCGTGACCGCCTTGAGCTTGAACTCTCCGACGCCGAAGTCGAAGCACTGGCCAAGGGCGTGCAGGGTGTGGCCGGCGGCTTGCTTGACGTCGCGCTTAGTGGTCCCAAGTTTCAGGTCGTCTTCAAACACAAAGACCTGAGCGCGCTTGCCCGTGCGCTGAAACAAGCGCACTCGGCAGGCTCAACGACAGTGCTGGGCGCCGACGACTACTACGGCAGCCTGATTTACGAAATTGAAGTACCGGTGGCAGCAACTGAGCAGCGCAGCGACTTTTCGACTGAAGTCAACCCCATCAACCAGTGGCTCGCCAGCGACACGCTTTGGATAAACGTCTTCGAGAACAAGTACCTGCTGATCGCAAACGGCGACAACGCCGTAAAAGACGCCATCGACTTCATCTCATTCCCGGACGACCCGATCGACACCCTGCTGGGCAACTCGCGCTACAAAGAGGCTATTGCCGACTTCGACGAACCGCAGGCCGTGTTCTTCGTCAACGTTCAATCCGTGATTAACACGATTGAGCGGCTTGCCGGCGACAAGGGCAGTTCAGGCCCGATGCAGGAAATTCTGCAGGCTATGATCGGGACGAACAACGAAGAGGTGCAGTTCTTTTTCAACTTGGTCCAGTACGAGCAGTTCAAGAGCTTCGCGGCAGGCTTCTGGCTTGATGAAGAGGCGCTGACTATTCGCATGGACGCCAATCTGGTGTTCCACAATCCGCCGGCGTGGTTCGATACCGTGCGCATTGAGCCGAAGACGATGCCCCTGACTGAATTCATACCGGCCGATGCTGTGTTCGCGCTGACTGACTGCGTGGACGACGTTCAGGACCTTTACCAGAAGTCGCGCGAGTTCTTTTTCAGCCGCGCCAAGGCCGCCGGTCAGATGAAGTTGATCGAAGCCTGGCAAGGTCTTGAGAAACAGCTGAAGGACGACGACGCTTCGCTTGATGAAACACTGTCACACCTTGGCGGCGGGCAGGCCATCGTGATTCGTGCCCGCGAAACAAACGAGTACGAGTTCAATCCGGTAGATGTTGCCGGGATTCTGGGGCTCAAAGACCGCAAAGCCGCCGAGACCTACTTCTATGAGAAGCTGTTGCGCTCTCGTCAGGGCAACATATTCGACGACGTCGAAGGCGAAATTACACCTGTCACCGTCGTCGATGGCATCGAAATTCACAGCGACAACGCAGGCAAATGGGGCTACGCGTTCCTTGATGCCGAAAACGGCGCGGGCGTGTTCATCACCGGAAGCATCAGCACCCTCAAGGCCATCGCCGCGGCAAAGACTCACGGCAACAACCTGACTTCCAAGCAGACCTGGACGCAGGCAAAGGGCCTGCTGTGGGAGACCGGCAGCCTGCATATGTACGTCAATTTCGGCGCGTTACTCAACACGTTCACGGGCATCTACCGTCGCAACTTTTTCTGGGGCTGGGAAGAAGACGAAGACAGCACCTTCAGCCGCGACGACACTGAAAAGGACGAAGACCCGATTCCTTTCCTCGCCGAGTTCTTCGCCGACACAGTTGTCGTAGGCAGCGCACGCAGCGCCGACAACAGCTTCAGCATACGCCTTGCCGCGGCCGGTTGGCCCGACCGCGAGCAGATGCGCAGCATGGCGATCCACTACCGCGACGTTGCAAGGAACCAGCAGGTTCGCGACGACCTGCTGCGCGTGCAGGATGCCGCCTGCGCACATTTCGCAATCAAAGGCAAACCCGCCACGACCACGACAGAGCTTGTCGATAACGGCTATCTGGTTCGCAAGGAATGGGCAGTGGATCCGTTCGGTGCAGATGAGCCCGATGACGTTGAGCGTAACTACGTGCTGGCGCCGTGCCCTGAAGACCTGGATATCCGCCAGGCTATCCTCTGCGCCTATCAAGCCCTGCCCGGGCTGCGGGGGA
>JAGQRE010000233.1 GCA_020425695.1 Planctomycetota bacterium | reverse complement strand
GATGCTGTCCTTACTTGCGCCGGTGTTGGTCGCGCAGGACGGTGCCAGCGAGAAACGAACCTCGGAAGTTACGGACATCGAAGTCGTGACGCCCGGCGGCAGCAAGAAAGACTATCTGGATACGCCCGACTCAGTTACCACGCTCAATCGTCGCCAGATTCAGGAACGCATGGCAGGCCAGACCCCTGACCTGCTTGAAGGCACAACCGGCGTATACATCCAGCACACGGCACACGGGCAGGCGTCACCCTTCATTCGCGGGCGCACCGGCAAAGAGATTGTGATGCTGGTGAACGGCGTTCGCTTCAACAACTCGATGTTCCGGGGCGGACCAAACCAGTACTACAGCAGCATCGGACCCGACACCATCGAGCGCATTGAAGTCATCCGCGGACCGGCCAGCGTGCTCTACGGCAGCGACGCGTTGGGTGGCGTAATCAACATCATCACGCGCAAGCCAACCTTCGACGAGGCCTGGGACTACACCTTTGGAGCGCGCGGGCGCTTTGAGAGCTCCAGCATGCGCAAGCAGCTAGGGCTGTTCGGCGAAGTAGACAGCCCGCACTTCGGCGCGATCATCGACGGCAGCTACGCCGATGTCGATGAGTTGGTTGGCGGCGCGGGCATTGGGCGCCAGCCGTTCACGGCTTATGAAGAGTGGGGGATCTACGGCAACTTCGGAACGCGTTTCGGCGACCACACTTTCAACTTCAACTACAGCCACTTCCAGCAGAACGACGTGAACCGTACCGACCAGGTTACGTCGCTGGTTGCCAATCCTTCTGCATTGCCGGCCCCCGGAGTTGGGCGGAATATTCGCAGGTTGTTCGTGAACCAGATTGACGACCTCGCGATACTGAACTGGCGCTTTGAGCCGGAAGGCATCCTTGAGGAAGTGTTCGTGGACGTCAGCTATCACAAGATCCAGGAGACACTTGAGCGAATCCGAAACGGGAGTCCCAATCGTCTTGAAGAATCCAACTTCAATGTGCACACGTTCGGTGTACGCGGGCAAGCCGTGCTGAACTTCGGCACATGGTCACGCCTGACCGTAGGCGCCGAGGCCTACCACGACATCGTCCACACTCGCAGCATCGACAAGAACCGCACCACGGGCGAGTACACCAACGAAGACGGGCGGGTGCAGGTGCCCGACTGGAGCAGTTACACCAGCCTCGGTGTCTACGCGCAAAACGAGACGACGTTCTTTGACGAGATGCTTCAGTTCCGGTACGGCGTTCGTTTCTCAGCGTTCCGCGCGCTCTCCGACGTAGACCTGAACGACCCCGAAATCGACGGGCTGAACACATTCGTCGCCGACGTGACGGGCGCATTTGCGGTCATCGTCCAGCCCATCGACGAGTTGGCCATTACGTTGAACCTGTCGCGTGGCTTCCGGGCGCCGAACCTGGACGAACTGGCTGCATCAAAGGGCTTCGGCGCGGGTGAGGCCGTCCCCAACCCGGACCTTGACCCGGAGACCCAATGGTCGGTTGACCTTGGCGCAAAGGCGTTTATGCCGACGGTCGACACCGAATCAGCGGCGCCGTACGAAGTTACGGGATCGGTTGTCTTCTTCTTTAACTACCTCGATGATTTGCTCGTGCGTGAGCCTGCCGTCGTCCAGGGTGTCAACGTGTTCCGCACGGTCAACGGCGGTCGCGGGCGTATCTTTGGTGTCGAGGCCGACGCAGGCTTCTACCTTTCGCAGGCGCTTGGCTGGGTTGGATTGCCGACGGATCACCTGTTCTTTGAAGGCGACGCACTCGGCTTCCACGCCAACTTCACCTATACGCGTGGCGACGATCTGAAGAACGATGTGCCGATCGGGCGTATCCCGCCCGTATTCTCTGAAGTGTCGATGCGGTACTCGGCCATGTACGGCAAGATCTACATTGAGCCGTACATGAACATCGTCGGGCGGCAGGATCAGTATGCGCCGGGAGTCTCCGGTGATCCCCGCTTCACGCCGGGCGATGCGCCGGGTTATGTTTTGTTTGGGTTGCGCACAGGCTGGACGCCGAACCGCAATTTCAGAATGAGCCTGAACATTCAGAACATCGGGAACCGCAGCTATCACCCGATGGGAAGTGGTACCTTTGGCACCGGCACGAACGTTGCATTTACGGCGGAGTTGAAGTGGTAGAAAGTTGAAGACACGACACCTGGTGATTGCATTGGCGCTTCACGCCGGCGGTATAGGCGCTGCGTGTTACGTCATTAATCAGCCGATTGTCCGTGAGATCGAGCTTGCATCGGTGATTTCTTCCGACGTTCGCAAGCTTCCGAGTCAGCAACTGGACCCGGATGAGAGTATGAGTGAGGCAGCCTGGCCGACCACGGAACAGGCTGCCTCACCGCAGTTTCCGGCACCACCGGAAGTGTACCTGCCCGAAGCGGAGCCGGAGCCCAAGCCTGAACCGGAACCGCCGGAGGCGGAAGTTAAACC
>JAGQRE010000232.1 GCA_020425695.1 Planctomycetota bacterium | reverse complement strand
ATCTTGGCCTTGTCTTCTTCGTGCGCCTTCCAGTTGATGAAGGTTTCGATATCCGGGTGGTCCAGATCAAGGCAGACCATCTTGGCGGCGCGGCGTGTGGTGCCGCCCGACTTGATGGCGCCTGCGGCGCGGTCACCCACGCGCAGGAAGCTCATGAGCCCGCTGGACTGTCCGCCGCCGGAAAGCGGCTCACCGCTGCCGCGCAGCTTGCTGAAGTTGGTGCCCGTGCCGCTGCCGTACTTGAACAGGCGCGCTTCGCGGGTCCACAGGTCCATGATGCCGCCCTTGCCGACGAGGTCATCACTGACGTGCTGGATGAAGCAGGCGTGCGGCTGCGGATGCGTGTAGGCGTCCTTTGACTTCGTGAGCTTGGCGGTGTCCGGGTCTACATAGTAGTGACCCTGGCTTGGCCCCTTCAGGTCGTAGGCCCACGCAAGCCCGGTGTTGAACCACTGCGGGCTGTTCGGTGCGGCGTACTGGTTAATGAGCATGAAGCTCATTTCGTCGTAGTAAGCCTGGGCGTCTTCGGCGGTTTTGAAGTAGCCGTACTTTTCGCCCCAGTGACGCCAGCAGCCGGCCAGTCGATTGACCACCTGGCGTGCGCTGCGTTCGGGGCCGTAGATGACGTTGCCTTCTTCATCTTTAAGCGGCTCGGATTTGATCGGATCAGCGCCTTCCGCGTACTGAGGTACCTGGGCCTTGCGGAAGTACTTGCTGATCATGATGTCGGTGGCGAGCTGTGACCAATCCGCGGGAATTTCGGCGCCGTCCATCTGGAAGACGATGCTGCCGTCCGGGTTGGTGATCTTTGTGCCACGACGCGCGTACTTCACGTTGGCGAGTACATCTTCGCCCTTCTTTGTGAAGATGCGCGGAATTGCCAGCCCCGTGGGGCAGGCCTTGCTGTTGCTGGCGCGGGCTTCCGCCTTGGCGCCGCCGACTTCGCGTTTTGATTTGCTGACGCGGCGCGATTTGGTGGCGCCAGGGGTCTTGGTCTTTCTGCTCATTGCCTGCCTTTCCGGACTGCAAAGCGCGAAGGAGTCCATCTCCGACGCGCGGAAGAGAATCAAGAGTATGTGATTGCCGCCCCGTGTGGGCGGGGGCAACGCTACCCCTAGTGCTCATGCGTAAAATTAGGATTGTGACGCCGGTCCTACCGACGTCGGGTGGGAGTATACTCAGGCGTATGGGTCGGTCAAGAAAAACCGCAAGATAATGGGTGTCGATGGCTCGTGGATACAAACAAGAGTATGTGGATAAATTTCCACGCAATCCCCAGAAATCAAGGTTTTGCTGACGGCGAGTTGTCAACAACGCCTTGGTTGACAGTATCCTGTGGAACCAGACCACCATATATAGTGCACCTGTTAGTGCCACACCTGCCGCTGCGCTTACTGCTCAAGTTCAAACGTCCGTTTACCACGAACCCGTCCACAGGTTGTGGGGGGAGCGCTGACAGCCAGTTTAGCAGGGGTTGCGACATGGCCGGATCAGGGCCGGGGTGGCGCAAGAAAGGCAACTGCGGCACGCGACGACGCCAAGCGCGCGACGGGCGCAACGAACTGCATTCTGTGTTCGATAGCTGAAGAGGCCTGCTGCGGAGTTCTCACATGCCCGTGGCGTCGTCGCGCTCGTAGCGCCGTTGCGTGACGCAGTTCCGAGTAGCCAATGCAGGCGAACGCTGAAGAGGGTTTACTCTTCAGGCTCAGGTGCGGGCTTTGAGTTCAGCACGATGTCGTCGGTGTGCTTCTTGATGGACTGGGTTTCCGTCCAGGATTCGCGGGCGAAAATCAGGTGCGCCACGCGCTCGGCGTCTACGTCGAGGATATCGAGCTGGGCGTCTTCGCTTGGCAGCACATTGGCCCCGTCGGTGCCGGCCTCGACCGTCACGCGAATGCAGAAATAGCGCTCGCCGGAGCAGCGCATGAGCACAAGCCCGGAGCCCGTGCCGCCTTCGCCCCGTGTCGCCATCTGGTCAAGCAGGAAGTGCCAGCCGGTCGGGCGCATCTGGTGTCGCGTGGCGTATTCCTTCAGGCGCATACGCGCATGGTCACGCATAAGGTAAAGCGCCTGCCGAATGTTCGACGGATCGGGCATGCCCGAATTGTGTCTAAGCCAGCCAATCCGCGCCAGAGTTTAGCTGCGACAGGCCGAACGAGTGGCGTGGGCGCCCTCACCGGCAGAGCTGTGATTCGGTGTCAGATTCAAAACTAGCCCTCAATGCTCTGCCCGTTATCTTGGTCACCTAGATTTTTCAACGGAGACCAGCCATGAGAGCATTCGCGTTTTCAGTCATGACAATTGCCGCGCTCACGCTAGGTGCCTGTGGGGAGGGTGATGTCGAAGAAAAACCCGTCCCAGAACAGAAGGTGCTTGTACGCCTCAATGTGAATGAAGGGATTGAGGGAGAGGTCAACAAGAACATCGGCGAGGGGTGGCGAGTGAAGGAAGTTCACATGAACGAC
>JAGQRE010000231.1 GCA_020425695.1 Planctomycetota bacterium | reverse complement strand
TGTCGTCGGTCGGCTGTGACGTTGCCTGCCCCGTCCGTTCGGCGTATCGCATGGAGGCGTGGTCGTCGTTATAGATCGCGGCCTCCGCCGCTGCTTCGGCGGCTGCCTGCTCGGCATCAAGTTGCTTCTTCTTTTTCGACGAGGTCACGCTGTAGACGACCAGCGCAACGACCCACAAAACAGCGCCGCCGATTGCCGTCGGGATCATCCAGTCAGCCGCCGGCAGAACTCCGTACATCGCCATGAGGATCATGGCGGCCGGGCCGAGGCTCGTCAGATACAGCACTGCCGCCATGATGGCCGGGTGCACATAGCGTTTGCGTACGCACTCAAGCACGATGCGGGTGCTGACGAGTGCGAACACCAGCAGAAACGCCAGCGCGCCATAGCCAATGATCTCCGCGAGCGTCATGCCCGTGGAAGCAGTCTCCTGAGTTTTCGCCAGAAGTGGCAGCATAGGTCTCATCATACGAACAACGCCCGGAAGTCGTTAGCTCCGGGCGTTGCTCGTTGGTTCTGTCTTCTGCGAAAGCGGTGTCGGCGTGCGTTTACGTTCGCAGAATCTTTTCCATCGCTTTGCCCTTGGCAAGCTCGTCGATCAGCTTGTCGAGATAACGAATCTTCTGCATCAGTGGTTCTTCCACGTCTTCTACCCGAACACCGCATACGACGCCCTTGATGAGCGAGCAGTTGGGATTCATCTCTGGTGCCTGCGCGAAGAACGTCTCGAAATCTACCTCCGCCTTGAGCTGCTTCTTAAGTTCCGCAGGTCTGTAGCCGGTCAGCCAGCAGATGATTTTGTCGACTTCCGCCTTGGTGCGGCCCTTTTTCTCGGCTTTGGCAACGTAGTGCGGATAGGCGCCGGAAAACTTCATCGCGAACACGCGGTTCTTCGCCATTTTCGCTCCCCTACAACTGCACCCAGACGCAGTTTGCTAAGGGTGCCAGCACGATCATGCTACGGACGCAAGTTCGCGCGGCTGGATGGTACGAACGCCGTAAGGCTTCAAAAGAACATTCAGCGTGTCAGCATTCAGCCCCTCGCGGGACAAGATTTCGACTCCGATCACGTTGCCCTGCTCATCCATGTCCGCCAGAACCGATCCGGATAGCCGCTTGGATCGGGGCCGCCGGTCACCCTTGGGCTCGGCAAGGTACAGGTACGCGGCAAGAAACTTGCCGTCGCGGAAGGTCACATGCAGGTATGGATAATCGGGCATCAGTACACTTCGTAGGCCGTTACGACGACTAACCGCGCCCTACCCTCGTCTGGCTCTAGAACCACTTCCCAGGGCGCATTCTCGAATGTCGTTTCAAGTACCCAACGGTCAGGCTCGTAGTCCGGTTTCAGCGCTGAACCACGCCCCATCATATCTCGTAAATCGGTTTCGTTGAAGCGGCGTTCGGCCATCCTCTCCCGCAAATGCGGGTTTGAACCATCCAGCTCCCACTCCCACCATTCGGGCCAGTCCGACATTTCCGCATCCTACAACTGCACCCAGACGCTCTTTGTCTGGGTCATGGCGGCTAGACCCTGCAGACCCATTTCGCGCCCGTAGCCGCTTTGCTTGTAGCCGCCGTAGGGCACCGCGCTGTCGTACCAGTTGTAGCAGTTCACCCACACCGCGCCGGCTTTCACTGCCTTTGCGTAGCGGTGGGCCTTGCTTACGTCACGCGTCCAAACGCCTGCGGCAAGCCCGTATTCGCTGCTGTTGGCCTTGGCGACCAACTCGTCGAATTCGCTGAACTTCTGGACGGCAAGCACTGGGCCGAAGATCTCTTCCTTCACGATGGTCATGTCTTCGGTGCAATCGGCGAACACGGTCGGTGCGACAAAGTAGCCCTTGTCGCCCATGCGCTCGCCACCGGCGACGAGGTTCGCGCCTTCGGCCTTGCCCTTCTCGATGTAGCCCATCGTGGTTTCGAACTGCGACTTGTTGTTCTGCGGGCCGTAGCGGCATTCGTCATCGAGCGGGTCGGCGCAGGTCATCTTCTTGGCGCGCGCGGCCAGTTTCTCGACGGTTTCGTCGTAGACCTTGTCCTCAACCAACAGGCGCGAGCCGGCCGTGCAGACTTCGCCCTTGTTATAGAAGATCGCGGCCTGTGCGCCTTTGACGGCCATGTCGAGATCAGCGTCTGCGAAAATGACGTTGGGCGATTTGCCGCCCAGTTCCATCGTCAGCTTCTTCAGCGTTGGCGCGGCGTCCTTGATCATCTTGACGCCGACGCTGGTGCTGCCGGTAAGGCTGATTGCCGAAATGTCCGGGTGCTCAACGATGGCCTGGCCGACTTCGCTGCCTTTGCCGTTCAGCACGGCCACAATCCCTGGCGGTACTTTTGCTGCAGCAATGCACTCGGCCATCAGCATCGCCGTAAGCGGCGTGGGGCTGGCTGGTTTCAGGATGATCGCGTTGCCCGCGGCGATGGCCGGCGCGATCTTGCGCGCTGCCATCATCATCGGGAAATTCCACGGCGTGATGCCCGCGACGATGCCCAGCGGCTCGCGCAGCGTGTACACGAACAGGTTGTCGTTCACCGGAATGGTCTCGCCTTGCAGTGAAC
>JAGQRE010000230.1 GCA_020425695.1 Planctomycetota bacterium | reverse complement strand
TACAGCTTGATCGCGGAGAGCGTCCGGTAGCCCGCGCCCTCAAGGTGCGCCGCACGAAACAGGTAGATGGCAGCCTTGCGCCTTAGGGGTTCAGGTGCGTCAGCATCCGAAATTTCGCAGGCGGCCTGTGCGTGTTCGAAAAGTTCCAGAGCCACCGAGTCACTAGCGTGTGCGCTGAACTCAGTCTCCCAGTACGGCGGCTCAAGGGTTGGTGGTGTGCCGTAGTGATCCTCAAGAATCTCAAGCGCCAGGGCGTGAAGCCGCGCACGAGCGCTGGGCGGCTGCAGCTCATAGGCCGCCGACTGCACCAGCGCGTGGCGAAACAGATACTCGGTCTCGGCTGAAGTGGGCACCGCCAGATGTTAGCGGCGTCGTGCTTAAAACCCAGCGCCTCGGCGATGCTTCACCGGGGCGTGGGTGTGGCGACCAGCGTGTTAGCGGTCGACGGGCAAGCCCGAGGGGACGGAAGAAGGGATTTCGTTCAGACGGTTCACGGCGTCGGGGTCGGTCAGCGCGTTCAGGAACGCGACCAGATCATTCACTTCCTGATTGTTGAAGTTGCCGCGCACGTTCAGGAACAACTGGCTGGGCGTCTGCAGCACGTTGTTGGTCGGCAGCAGCGTCGGCGCAAGGTCAGTCGCCTGCACCATGTTCTGCCCGGTGAACGCGTTGGTGCTCTGCGCCTTATTGCGGTAGTGGTTCACAACCTCCGTCAGCGTGGTGAACGCGCCGTTGTGCATGTACGGCCCGGTGATGGCCACGTTGCGCAGAGGCGGCACACGGAACTGGTAGCGGTTCTGCTGGTTGCCGACGGTGTTCTCGAAGCCGTAGTCTTCGCGGTTCTGAATGCCCTGGCCCTGCCCCGGCCCGAACTGTGGCACGATGATGTTCTGCGTGCTGAAGTTTGTAAGCAGCGGCCCGCTGTGGCAGGTGTCGCAGCCGCCCGGCCCGAAGAAGATTCTCGCGCCGCGCTTCTGGGCGTCGCTCAAGGCCGTGGCTTCGCCGCGCAGGTAGCGGTCCCACGGTGAGTTCACGAACGTCTGGCTGCGCTCAAAGGCCGCGATGGCCTGCGCCATGTTCTCGACGGTCATGCCGCCGTTGCCGAAGCTCTGGTTGAACATGTTGACGTAGTCGTTGTTCTGCGCGAGGCGGTTTACCAGCGCCTGCCTGTAGGCCGTGTCGCTGAGCCCATCGAGGCTGTGCCCGGTGCCGCGCATCTCAGTGATACTCACGAGCGGGAACAGCGCCTGCGCTGCATCCGGGGCGAGGTTCATGGCGCCTTCGGGGGTGATGGTCTGGTTCTGCCCGGGCGGGATGCCAACGCGTTTGTCCCAGAACAGCTCAGGCATCATTCCGATGTTGTAGATCGGTGGTGCGTTGCGCGGCACGAAGGTTTTGGTCGGGTGGTCGCGCCCGGGGCCGATGCCGCCGGTGCCGCCCACGCCGATGCTGAGGTTCAGCCCGTCGCCGTAGCCGAGCCCGGGGTGGTGGCAGGTTGCGCAGGCGACGTCCTGGTTGCCGCTGAGGATCTTGTCGAAGAACAGCGCGCGCCCAAGCTCGACCTGCGACTGGTTCAACTGCGGCAGGTTCTGCGTACCAAGCCCGACGACGTTTCGCTGGGCGATCAGCCCGCGCAGTTGTTGCTCTAGCTGCGGGCTGCCCTGCACGCCTTGCACGGTTAACGACACCTGCGCGACGATGGTGTCCACGCCGTCTGTCGCCGTCAGTTCAAAACCCCACTGGCCGGTGAGCGCCGGCGTGCCGCTGATGCTGCCGCCTGACGTCATGTTGACGCCAATCGGCAACGCGCCCGAGGTGATTTCACAGACGACCGCTGCCGCGGCGCCCGTGAACGGAAGGCTCGTTGAGTAGAATTGCTCAACGAAAGCGGTGGGTAAGACCGTTGAGGTGAGCGTCAGCCCGCCCGGCGTACCAACACTGCCGCCGCCCCCGCCCGAGCTGCTGCCCGTGGAGGTCGCGGTTGTGGTGGTAGAAGTGCCGGACTGGTCGCACGCCGCGGCCAGCAGGGTGAAGCAGATGGAGCATGCCAGGAAGGCGAGGGTGTAGTAACGCATGGTGTGTGCCGCCAAGGGGTGAAGCAGGGGTCAACCTGCTCACGCACAAGGTCACGACTGTTTCACGCGGAATTTCGAAAAACTTCAGCCCGCCCCAGCCAAGAGACGTCCCGCCCCAGCGCTTTCGCACGGGGCGGGGCTTTGCGGTTCGATGGTTAGCTTCTGGCGCTAACAACTCGTCGGTTCTCGCCCGAAGGCTTGTTTGAATTTTTCGATCATGGACTCGCTGCCGGGCTGGTTGTGCTCGGCGGCGGTTTTCAGTGCCTGTTGCAAGGCTTGCTCGGCCTCGCTTTCGTTCCCGTCTTCGATCAGGAACCGGCATAGCTGCCCCTCGCCCGTGCCGATCCAGTGCCAGTCCTTGCGCTCGGTTGCCAGTGCCAGCCCCTGCTTCAGGTGCGCGTAAGCCTCTTCCGTGCGCCCGAGCCGCCGCAGAGTTTCTGAGTACATCAGCTTCGCAATATAAACGCCGCGGGTGTTGCGCATTTCTTCGCCTAGCTCGATTGCGCGCTGGTACTCGCGCTCGGCCTCTTCATATCGCCCGCAACTTTCCAGCGCGTGCCCGAGG
>JAGQRE010000022.1 GCA_020425695.1 Planctomycetota bacterium | reverse complement strand
GGGACCCAGCCGATTCAGTCCAGATTGTAGCAGAGCACCGTCTTTTCATAGCTGTCAGCGATGGTTGTCTCGCGCCCCACAACGTGATGAGGCGACGAGATGATGTTCTTGGTGATGGCGATGCTCCGTTTCATTGCTCAAGGGAGTCAGTCACTCGCGATTGAGAACGCAGCGCTGCGGCATCAGCTTGCTGTGCTGCAGCGATCAGCTGGCCGGCCAAGGTTTAAGCCGAGGGATCGGCGATTCTGGGCGTCGCTCTCTAAGCATTGGACGGAGTGGAAGGATGCTCTTGTCCTGGTTCAGCCGGCAACGGTCATCGGTTGCCAGAAGACGAGCTTCAAACTGTTCTGGCGCTGGAAGAGCAGGCCCGGAAGAGGTCGGCCACAGGCGTCCCAAGAGCTTCGACAACTGATCCGCGACATGAGCCAGGCCAATCGGCTTTGGGGTTCACCTCGCATTCAGGCTGAGCTGGCTAAGCTAGGGATCTACGTTGCTCGGTCCACCGTAGCGGAGTACATGGTGCGTCATCGAAAGGGTTTACCGAAGAAGGGGCCTGCGTGGTCGACCTTCCTACGTACCCATCTCCGTCAGACTGCGGCCATCGACTTCCTTACAGTGGCGACAGCCAACTTCCGCATCCTGTATGCGTTCGTCGTGCTGTCGCTCGGTAGAAGTAAGATCCTGCACGTCAACGTTATTTCTAATCCCACGGCGCAGTGGACTGCTCAACAGATCGTTGAAGCCTTCCCTTGGGACGATGTGCCGACCTACTTGCAGCGTGATCGTGACGGCACCCTTGGTCATGTGTGTCAACGGCAAGTCAACGCGATGGGGATAAAGGAGCTGGTGAATGCTCCGCGAAGCCCGTGGCAGAACGGATACGTCGAACGCGTCATCGGCACGATCCGGCGGGACTGCCTGGATCACGTCATGGTGTTTGGTGAGAACCATCTGCGGGAGATCCTCAAGGAGTACGTCGAGTACTACAACACTTCACGGACGCACCTGAGTTTGGAAGGCGATTGTCCCGAATGCCGTGAAGTTGAACACGAAGGACGAGTTTACGCCGTCCCGTGGCTCGGTGGACTGCATCACACCTACCGACGAAACGCCGGATAGATGCTGATCAACCTCTGTTAAAGGAAGAGCGCACCTATTGGTGCGCTGGTTGTCGTAGGTGATTCATTGCAGATGCCTCGAAATAGCCCGTATCAGCCACTTTTCGCAGAGCTCACGTCGCCTATCTCGTCAGCCACTCCCTCGGCAGATCGACCATTTCGACGTCGACTCCTGCCAAGACGGCATTTTCGGTAATGACAGTTGCGTGACGCGTCCGGAAACGCATTCAGATAACCAAGAAATGCACCTATCCGCGCAAGTGCACGGTTTCTCGTTCGTGTCGTGGCAATGAGTCCCGACCTTCGCTGAGAATTCGTGCGAGTCAACCTGGGCCGGCGCTAGAGACAACGGAGTTGGCAAATCCACTCGAAACGGCGCGTCATTCAAGGCGGCGGAATATCCTGAATTCTCCGTTCGAATGAACCGACACTAATAGAGATCCTCTTATGTCCAGGCAACTCATAGGACTGGCGCTGTCGACAACAATGACGTCCTGCAAAGTTGACAAGCCACGGTCATAGATCATGACTAAGCTCCTCGACGGTTGCTTGAAAACCATCGCTAGCTCGCCTTCACCGCCTACATCTGATAGCAATCCAAACTTCGGCTGATCGTACTCCTGCCACGTTCGCGCGCCAACTCCGGATTGGCCTTGCTGTACCGACTCAAGGAGTCGAATCGGGTCGACAAACTCGTAGGCTGCATGTTCTAGTGCCACGCTGACAATCATCTCACCGCGGTCGGGGATAGGGTGGTGGTAGATCATCGCCCACTTTTCGATGAGCCAGCAGAAATCGTCCTGAATGAGCAGCGTAAACTTGTGAAGTCGGCCCAGCGCCAACGTGTGTGTTGCCAGCGACCTGTCTCGATCGTACTGGTGAAAGTAGAGTTGGCCGTTGTCGTCTCCAGAGTAACTTCTGGTGAACACGACGAGCGTTTGGAGGTCACGAGTGAAGCCTATGCCTTCTGTGTGGCGTCGTGGCAGCTGTCCCCACACTTGCCTTTCGATTTCGCGGGATCTGTTGACGGCATGGAATTCCGCGCTGCCATCGTCAAACAGGATGGCAACTTCCGTAGCATCGGAGGATATGGCAATGGTGATGAGGCTACCTAAATCAACATTGACGAGTTTCCTCGGAACGCTGTCTTCTTTCCGATAGGTGCAAAGGTCGCCGTCCGCCGTGCAGTACAGGACAGCCGGGCTGTCAGCGGCTACAGCAGTAGCTACCACACTAGTGGCCAACTCTGTCCATTCGACGGTGTCGGCTAGGATCGTCCATCGGTAGAGCACCTCAGCTGCAACCGCGATGCCCACGCCCGATTCGTCGAACACCGTCACCATCGAAACGTCGGTGTCGGCTAGGAAGGCAGGGGAGTCAACTGCGGCGAGATCCCACACGTAAGGTGAATCCGTCGTATTGCGGTGCTGACCACTGCCTGGATCCTTTGTCTCCGACTCTTCTGGGGGCGCTAGGTCTCTCGCTTGGCCATTTTCGATTGCCAACGACGAGCAACCCACCTGCACCAATAGTAGCAAGCATACCGCCCTAGCTTTTAGCACGTCCACTGCTCCTAGTCCTGCTTGATCGTTTCAACTTCCCCTGTCCCGTGAATGTATTTAAGATCCGTTGACTTCGCAGGTTCTTGTATCTGTTTCAGTACGTCCTCCGCCAACTCATTCGCCGACTGAACTCTAGATTTTCGAAGGTCTGACACGGGTTTCATGGGTTGAACTTCTGGATTTTTGTCTTGGCAATCGTACTTACCTTCAAGTTTCGCCCTCCATGACGTTTCGTCGTCCTTCAGGGTCGGCAGCATCACCTGAACACCGCGTCCTCCCTCTCTCCTTTGTTCGCGATATGCCCAATCGAACCCAAAATCGACCGAGACACTGGACTCTGTCCACTTCAACGCCTGTCGATCTTCTATCGAACACTCTTTGCCCTGATTGCTGACTTCAAGTACGGTGACGAAGTTGGCGCGATACTTGACTGTTTCAAGAAAGAAAATCGCTTCGGCCGTCTTGTCCTCAACTTCGTTGCCGTCTTTGTCCTCCACCGGAAGTTCCAGCTTGTGGTACATCGGAAGCCAAGGCAGTTGCACGTGGTCCGGCATCTCTAGCTCGTCACCCTCGCAATTTACCAACTTCGAGAGTTCGGTTGTACAGTGCTTCTTGGGTTCATTGTACTTCGCAATTGTACCTTCTCGTTTTTCCGGCCAATCAGGCATGGCACCAAGCTTCCCCGCGTTGACGGTCAGTTTTTCGGGAACGTCAACAAAGTGATTCTTTGGTGCTTGGACTCTAAGTGCTCGCCACGTGCACTCGAGGGAGTAGTCATGTACCTCCTGAGAGATACAGAACTGGACATCGTCACAGCAATTCTCATCGTTTGTGCTATAAACGGTTCCTTTGGCCAGTATAATAGGCTTCGCAGAGCCCTCCTTGGGGTCAGCGGCCCTTGCGCTAACCGCGCCACCTAGGCCAGCGAGTTCGACATTGTCGGTTGGCTCTCCCCGGCTGTCTCTCAGGATGAGGTCGAGGGATCCGGGATAACTGACGTCGAGAGATGATCTAGCAAAATCGACCGCGACAATTGGGACGAACTTCTTATGCTTCTTCCCATCAAAGGTTACGATGATTTCATCTCCTTTAGGATCTTTTAGGTCCGGAGGAACTTTTACTCGTACCTTGAAGGCCTTGTCGTTGCACGCGACCAGCCCGCGTTTCGTACTATGCACCCATGTGCCAGGTTCACGCGTACTCTCGAACAAGAACTGTTTCTTTGGGGATTCGATTGTCCAATCCGCCATCCTGTCGTCGCCGGTAGGTTCGATAGTTACATAGCACTCCACTTCTCTGGTGTTGGCCCCACACGGAGCCATGAAAAAGCAAGTCGGAAAAGTAACTTCGGCATCGCACTCATTCTTTTCAGGTGGCGGCACGTGTTCGTCTTGTAGCAGCGTCAGCCCAAGTGGCACGCCGCCTGGCTCGGTTTCACCAGGTGGCACAACTTGTGACAAGAATATTGAAGTCGTCCTTGGAGCGTCGAACGTAACAGACCCGAGCGCCTGCCGAAATATTCGATCCAGACCGATTGTTGGTGCACCCGATAGTGCATCCATGCCGTCGGGGTCGACCTGCCCGTTGCCGCCGGGTTGGATGCCCGTAGACTCGTGGATCGGATGGCCGCCAAGGCCCGGTGTTACGCCTGTGATCTCCGTGATGCCCGCACCGGCGACACCAGTGAAGGGTGTGCCTTCAACAAGTTTGGGTGCTTGGAATTGACCGGGAAGCGTCAGGCCGTCTGAAGGGTAGTCGGGGGAATCATCTTGCGGCATGGGACCGGCAGCGTAGTCGACTGACTCTCGCGATTCGCCATATTCATGCTCGCGTATGAGTTTCGTATCGACAATGCGGGAATCAGTTCGACCATCCAAGTCTTGCCGTTCTCTGATAAGGCGAGCTTTGAACCGATTGATAAAATCGCCGCTTCCAGCCATGGTTGTTCCCCTAAGCAGACTCTCGGCCTGCCATGTGTCCAATCTACTCTAAGTTCGGCACTAGCCAGCTTTTACAGTGGCCGGATGGAGTCGCTTTCGCCTGGTACGCGCACTCGGATTTGGCCGAAGGTGGTAGCCTGGGAGCGTTCGTCGTAGCTCGCGAATGGTGTGTTTCCTGACGAACCACCCCGTTGTGTTCGCAGCGTGTTGATCTTCGATCTGATGCGCCGCTTCATGTCTTCGGAGAGGCTACTGTTTTCAGATCTGCTGGAGCTTCCCCCGCAGCCGCAACCTTTTTTGCCGCTTGCCATGACGATCCTTTACTTCGAGTGTTGACCTGACCTAACTGTTCGTGCCTAGTGTAGTCTTTAGAGCTGCGACTTCGGCTTCCAGTGATTCAATCCGTTCTTCCGGTGTAAGAGGAGCAGGGATGTTTGCCCAATCCCATTCATCGATGACTCGTTGCGCGATTTCACGCTGCTCAGGAGTTGCCTCAGATCGCCAGTCGACCCGAACCACTTGGCCTTGCTCATTTAATGCGATGCCATCTATCGGACAAACTTGGGCTAGCGCATCGTGCAGAAGAACTGGCTGAATCATTAAAACATCCCCACTAGTGTGACGCCGGATGCGAGACGGGGGCTCGTGGCATACGATCCCCAGAACGTTGGAGAACCAAAAGTTGCGATCTCCAGCGCAGCGTAATAGTGATACCCGACAGTCGGCTGCTTTTTCAGGCAGGCACCCATGTAGCCTGTGTAGTTTGTGCCGCAATACTGACCGTCAAAAAGGCAAGGTGTGGTAACCGACGAACTAGTGTCCTCTCCGATGCCGACACCCGCGGTCGTGTTCCACGTCTGCGCGTGAACGCGCATTTCTGCAATGACGTGGTCCTCTTGGAAACCGATCACGCACTCGACGCGATTATTCGAGTTGTTGTTCATGTATCGGTAGGAGTTAGTCGCATACACCCAGCTCCCGGTCGATTCGCGGACGGTCGCCGTGACCAGTTTCCGGTTGTAGAAGTTCCAGATGAACAGCTTTGGACTGGCGGTCGTTCCGCCGTCGGTAACCCAGGCCGTACTGTTTGAAGCTGTCGTGTAAAACGTTCCCACATACCGGCGCGAGGCATCGCCTGACTTCACGTAGACGCCGTTTTGGGTTGTCAGTGCTGTACTGCGTGCAGTCGTGCTCGACCATGCCACGAATTCGAGAGTGAGGGCGCCCGAGTTGTCGTACAGGAAGACGTCGTAAGGCCTTCCCGAAGTCAATCCCGTCAGGACTTTGTTGGTGGCGCTAGTGAGGTGGTGGATCTCCCATCTAGAGTTTGTCGTGTTGTACAGGGCGATTCGGCCACCGTTGTAGGGGTGGAGGTACAGGGTGCCCACGCTCGACGCGTTGCTTGTCGGCACCGGAAGGGTTGAGGACGGCGACAGCCGGGCTTCGAAGACCAGGCCAGTGAGACCAAGCGCTGTTTCAAGGGAAGCGTTGCCGCTGTTGCCGCTGTTGCGCACGGCCACTTGGCTGTCCAGTGCCAGCGAGGAATCTCGTGCCGTCGCCCCTCCGATCAAGTTGCTCAGGGCGTTGTCTTCCGTGCTGGCGCCTGTGCCGCCGTGTGTGATGGCGAGGTCGTTGGCCAGAGCGAGGGTGCCGTTGATTGTCGTGGTGATCCCAGAGTTGCCGATTGTGACCGAAAACGCCGCGCCGGCACCGATGGTGATTGAGCCGGCTGTGGAAGCACCGATACTGATCGTTCCTGGGCCGAACGAGCCGGAGCCGCCCTCAATGCTGACGCCGCCTCCACTCCCGGTGACACCCCCCGACCCACCTTTCAGGGTCACGCCACCACCGCTACCGACGCTGACACCATCACCGCCGACCAGCTCTATATCGCCGCCATTCCCGCTGCTTCCGGAGTAATCGCCGGCCTTGATTGAGATGGTGGTGGCCGGATCGGCTGCTGCAGTGGATATCTCAATGGCGTCGCCGGACTCGTCGCTGATCGTAATGCCGCTGTTTTGGATCGTTTTGCCAGTGGTGCCGTCGTAGCGGGCGATGGCGTTGTCTGTAGACGAGCTTGGTCCCTCTACGTCGCCCGAGCCGACCACGACACCGCCGCCCAGCATCAGGCTGGGGCTCGGCGGGTTGTGCGTCTTGCGAACGTACTCTGCCAGCTTTCCAAGCTCGGTTGTTCTGTCACGCTCATCCGGGCGACCATCCCGATTCCTGCGTGGCATTCTTGCACGGTCGTTATCGACGATCTCGCCTTCAACGATCTTCGGATTCTTTTCGAGCCGTTGCCGTTCGAGCCTTTGACGCTCAGCCTTGATCCGACGTTCGAATTCAGTCGACGTTGCTTTGACCGTTCCGGTCCTGTTGCTTACGACATTGACTTGGACACCCGACAGAACCGAACTCATCTCACGCAAGTCCAAGGGCGAACGGGTGGACTCGCCGCGGCGGAGGATAAATCGATCATCCTCCGCCCTGCCGGCGCCAATACGTCCTTCGTCACGCGCGTCAGTGAAACCGACACGGCCTTCTCTGGTGGAAAGAGCTCGCTGTGCGAATGCCTTGGAAAACGGCATTCGCACTTCTCCCTCGCCCTTGTCCTTCTCGCTGGCCATGAAGCGCTCCCAAGCTGCGTAGTCTTCCCATCGGGTGATGCTTCGATCAGGCGAAATCTACAACGTCCACACCTTCGAGGATGGCGAGAGCGCCTGATGAACCCATGGCTGTCGCAACCGGGAACGTGTAGTCGACGTTGATCTGTGAGGTGCTCGAAGCGGCAACGGGCTCACTGGACTCGCGGCGAATGAACATGGTGTCCTTGAGCGGCCCTGGAACGATGCCGGTGATTCCACGGGTGGGGCCGGCTTCGCCGGAATCGCCGAGAACCATGAAGTAGATCTTCGTCAGCGATGTTGCCGGCGGACCTGGATCTTCCACTGTGGCGATCATGTCGTTGACGTAGACAGGTGTCCCGTTGATGGCGATCTGCGGAACGCGAACTGTTCCCTTGGTCGGGTCCGTCCACTCTGCATCGACGTACTCGAGGTTTGCCCCCAGGCCATAGAACGTCGACACGATGTAGCGCAGCGCCCGGCTGTTGCACATGATTGCAGTGGGGCGACCGTTGTTTGCGGTGACCAGGTTGTAAGTTTGCTGCAGCTCTTCCATCTGTCCGGCGGTGTCCAGCGATGCGCCGGCGCTGGTGACGACGTTGCCTAGTACCGCCATGTCAGCGAGGGACGGGAAGTCACCATTTCCGCCGGTCGTACCAAGGTCCAGCTTGCGGAAGTACATGTACATCAGACGCCGAATGGCCAAGGCGGATTCCACAGCATCCAAGTTGTTCGGTACCTTGAATCGATCCATTGACGAGTAATCGATTTTGTAGCGCGTCGCCAACTCACCAAGTGTGAAGGTGGTGTTGGGGTTGTCGGGGTCCGCCGTCTGAACCGTAATGCCACTGGTGGCGCCATCGCCCAGAATAGTGGCCATGTCGTCGATGTTGGCCAGTGACTCCAAGGCTGCGGTGCGGGCGTAGCTGATCTTTCCGCCCTGGATGCCCATGAACGGCCAAACACGCGCGATCTGGATCTTGTAGGGCGCATCCTCGATCAGCCACTTCGCGAGCTGGTCCTGCGTCAGGTTGGTTGAGTTAGCAGGTGATGTGGCCATTGTTCAGTTCTCCTGGAGTTTGTTTTGTGGGCTCCCATGGCGCGGCGGAACCGCCAACGCATTGGCTCAGCGCAGCAATTTAAGGCTAGGTAGTTTCTTGTTGTAGCGAACTCGGGGTAGATAAAAGTACGCCGCGAGAGGACGCTCTCCCAAAGAAAAATGAAAAATCTTTACTGACACACATCAATAACGAGACAGCGTCAATGCAATAGGTGTCGCATTAGGACCAGTAAGATCGACGCGCAGTACTCTATTCGGGTTTCGAGCGCAGATCCGCTTTCACTGACAAGCTCTGGTAGTTCACACGGTTTCGCATCGGGGCATGCGGCTGGCTGGTTTGACTGGGTCACCCCTGCAATCAGCGCGTAGCAGTTGGTGTAGTGTGACTGCACTTAGCGTGGGAAACGGATGGGTGGTGTCATGCAGCGCAAGCCATTGAATGGCAATGGCGGGCAGGGGCAGAGTCGATTAGGCGGCCGTCGTCTCCGTTCCCGGCCGCTTCACTGGATTTATTTCGAGTCTGAGGCTATGGAGTCCGGGTCGCGGTCTCGTGTTCTGTAGATGAGGCCCGAACGAAGTACGCGCGCTCTCATCTGCTACCTAAGGAGGTGGTCCAGGGTTCGCCCCCCTTCGCCCGCTCCAAAACACCGCCCCGGAGGCTGTTTCCGGGGCGTTTTGTCTGCCTTCCAGCGAACCCGCGCCGCCCAAAACGCCACCCAATTGTACTTTTGACCGCGTTCCTATACAGGGTACGACCAAGGATTGGATTGGCGCTGTGGTTTCCCCTCAGCTCCTACCAAACGCCTGCACTGCAAATGACATGAGCTGCGCAAGGTCGGCTGCCTTCTCAACGAAACTCCACAGCCAAGGTGCCTTCTTACCCTCTTGTTCAGCTAACCTCTCTACAGCCTCTACGAACCGCAAACCTTTGCCTGAGATGTCGATCCTCATGAAGAAGTAGCCATCTTCAGAGTCAACTGGTGTTGTGAGGCTATCGATCAGTCCGTTGTCGCAGGCTTCCTCCATCACCAGTCGAATCATCCTGACATCGATTTCGTAGCCGTTCTTTTTCATCTCTTCAAAGATGAACGGGTAGTCCATTGCGGTCCCGATGGATCGATACCTACCTTCGGCTTCCTTGAGGAAAGTGAGCACCTTTAGCGACTTTGCTGAGAAACTATCGCTCGTCACGAACCCTTTCAGTTTCAAGCAGCTTCGGCCCGCCGCTGCTGGCGCAGTCCAACGCTGATAACTTTTATCCCTACACCATCCAAGAGTACGGCTCAGTCTCCCCATCGGCAAACTTCCGGGCACCTGCCTCAAGAGCAGGTGGGCGGGGGTTGCTCCTGTCGCCTCTCAGCCTGCCGAACATGCAGGATGTCTGACATTCTAAATGTCGCCGCTACAACCCAGCGTTGATCCCGCTACCCTTGGGTCATCCAATATGATGCGCCGGATCATCTCCATCGGAGCGGCGTAGCTTGTGCTGGTGCGCAGATCGTCCCACCATGCCAGCCCGCTAGAGGACACCACCACCCTCATGCCATGCCGAATGATGAACTCACCGCCAACAAGCGTCCCTTGCACCTGCTCTCCCCGGCTTCCACATACACTTTTTGCCGCGAGCACCTCAAGCGTGATATCACCACCGCGCTGGTCGAAGTTCATCAAGCACCTATGTACTCTGTCCGGGATCTCTCCATTGCCACGAGTGGTCCAGAGTTCGGGGTAATCCCTGTTCTCACCTTCTCGCCAGTCACTAAGCCCAATTCGTGGCCGGGACCGATGATATTCCAAGAGCACGTCCAAGCACGTCACAGACTCGTGCTGATGCTCCATCAAGATCTCCACCCGAATGCCGCGAATGGCCGATTGTTTCGACATGAAGCACCTCTGATGCTCTCGATACCTTCAGTAAGCCTACGGCATCATCTCATCATCTACAAACTGGCCGTGACTCATCTTGTTGTTCTGTTCTTGCTTAGCGCTGCCTTAACATCACGCCGGAAACGGCTGTCTCGGCTGGAGGAAACTGTTGATCCACACCTGAGCCGACTTCGCGTGCGTGTCGTCGTATCCTGCCGCTTCATCAAGACGATACCGGAAGACATCCACGAGTTTCGTTCTCACCTTGGGCTTGTCGCCCTCCGGGTGAATCCACCGGGCCAGTGCAATCGACGTACAGATCGTGACGTAGGCGTACCACCACATCTTGCCAGTTTCTGGTCGCGCCTCCGCCAACCACTGCAACGCACGCTCTTGTGCTGCCTTCTTTCCGTACCAGCCTTGTAGCACTAGTTGCCTAACAGCCCGTTGCGCCGATGGCTTTCTCGCATCTCGATAGGGATCCTGATCGGGTATCGTCCCGGCCCGCGTGATCATCACGTCCAGTGCCTCTTCATCAAACTGCTGGTCTACGCCGATGTTCTCTAGGTCAACGGCGCTAGGCACTGCGAAGTTTGGCGGCAGGCGCTTGTTTCTGGCTCTCATTGCGATGACCCACGGCAGCCACCCGCCCTTGAACCTAACCGTTGGTGGATAGTCCTGCTGCAACATCTGTTGTTCGGTAACTTCGTCTTTCCACGCCCAGCCATGTCCGAAGACTTGATCAAGAAAGTCTGCGTGTACCGCTGGCCTGAATGCTCTCCACCACATCACCAGTTGAGTCTCTGTCTCTCGAATGCGCCGGAACTCTTCCATCTTGGATAGGCCCAACTTCACATCTTCAGCGAGATTTCTCGACGCTACACCAAGCCTGTTGCTGGGATCTTCGTACTTGATGCCTTCAGCAACAGGCGTACTCACTCGTTCATCCTGTAGGAGCGTCGGATCATTAGCGACCTTCCATATCTCGCCGGGATCTGCCACGTATGGCTTGCTGATTAGACGTGCTTCATCAGCGATGAGGGCGTTGGGTGCAGCACCAGTCTCAGGCCCTGCTTTCGACGCCAACGTCAGCATCTTTCTACCGACGAACTGCTCCGCGCTGTGAGCTAGTGCGATTGTTGCCGCCAATGACTGCCTGTACCACGGCACTACGACATCCAGAACGTCCCATTGATGAAACTGTTCGGGCTTCAGCGCAGCCTCAATCAACTTCAACCCGATGCCATCGAGACAGGTTTGCCACCAATGAACGTGATCCAGTGGGCGCGGATACGGATCGCACATCACCACGGTGTTGGCGGGCTTGGATTTCAGTCCCCATAGAACGCCATCCATCCACGGTAGTTCCATGCCGATGCGAGAGATCAGATCTTCGCGTTTCTTGCTCGCCAAGTTCGTCTTGAGCTGACAACTGATGACCCGGACTGTTGTCGCGGGGAGCCATGCGCCGCGATACCGTGCCCTACCGTTGTCGATGATACGGGGAAGCACGATTCTTGCGGGCACCAGTTCATCATTCTTGTCACCGAGAAACTGAAGCCACTCCTTCAGGACTTCGAACCATCGCTTTCTTCGCTGTTCTACATCATGCTCGGCAGCGTCCTGACTTTCACCGCATCCCTCTGACAGCAACACAGCCTCCTGCCCAACGACATGAACAACAGACAGCGCAAGCACTCTGGCAAACCTGTCACCCAACTTGGTCGCCACATCCGCAACGGCTGGCAGCAAGCCCAACGGTGGTAGTGGCGAAGTCATCGCCTCATCACCATCCACGTCGCGCTCTTGTGCAGCTTGAAGTGCCCATGTCATCAACGGATCGAGAACGTCAATAATCTCGGTTAGGGTTTCCAGAGCCTGAAGCCCGTTCGACACTTCGGCGTACTCTGGTAGTTCCACAAGCGTCTCACTGGCAGGGTTCTCATCTTGCTCGCGACCGCCAGCGAGACCTAACCGCCGAACAAGCTGTCCGTAGACGAGCGATGTCGTGAGCGGTAGCCATGCATGCACATCTCGTTCGAGCCTGCGTTCGTTTTCCTGTGCAAACGGGAAGCATGCAGGCAGATCAAGCCACGGTGTACTCCCACTGAACAACGACCGGGGGGCAGGTAGGTCGAGCTGGCGTCCGTCCAAGAGAAGGACGCTTGAACCATCACCTTTCTCCACGGCCATCACTACGTAGGCGTCGTCGCCAAGGTTTTCGAGCTTTACTTTCATCATCAGAGCCTCCGGGTGCAGGACTGATAGATGCCAGTCCTGCACCCCATGCTTGTGAACTAGAGTGAGTCTGGATCTTCGTGTCGGTCGTTATCACCACCCGAAGCGATTTCACCGGGATCGTACTCGCCTCCGCGAGCCGCGAACTTCCCAGCGTCAAAACCGCCGACTTGTTTCCATGCTTCTATCAGGCCAACTTCAAGTATCGGCTCGCTGACCACAATGCGGCCATTGGACTGCGACTGGTAGAAACACCCTCTGGGATCAATCATCGCGTATGACCCAAGTTGAAGATCTTCCTCTTCCGCTATCACCACTATCCCGTGCCGACGTAGCACTCCGACACGCTCACAGTACGCTGCAAACTTGTCTCCTGAGCATTGCAGGTATGCTGCGTGGTCGTTCTCTCCCTGCCTGATGCCACATGCCAGAAGCTTGATGCGATCAGGCCGAAGTTCCAACAGGAACGAACTCGGATCTTCATCGGCGCTCAACGACGTAACCACAATGTTGATCTTGATCCTTACTGGCGACACATCTGGATGCCGATAGTTCCACTCGCGAACGAGCTGACCAACTTGCTTGATTTGCTTTGGGTGATTGATGTAGCCGCTCTTCATCTGCCGCCCGATGAGATCGCAGGTTGTTGGGTCGGCAGAATCCAACGACAAGACCAGCCAGCGCAACTCCGGCAAGAACTCTTCACACCACTGTTCGTCGATTAGGCTGGCATTGGTGACAACCGCACTCACCACACCCACGGAGCGCGCATGCTTCAACAGCGCCAAGAGATCTCGATGAAGCGTTGGCTCACCCCCAGCGAAAGTGATGCGGCTAACGCCGTGCGCGGCAAGCAACTCGATGATGCGTTTGCCATCCTCCAGAGGGAGTGGATTCTGGCGATCTGCGAAGGGTGCAAAGCAGAATTTGCACCCGAAGTTGCACACACCAATGATGTGCATGTTGACGGTTGGTGGTAGCACCTTGCCGTCGAAACCAATGATGCGTTCCATCGGAACTCCCATGCCCAGAAGGCATAAGTGCTCCGTGACAACGCAGACGCGCCTCAGCGATGCTGAGGTTGCTGCAACTCGATTGAGTAACACGAACCCGTCCTCACAGAGCAACGGTCTCCGCCTTGATGCAGTGGCAGTTACGCCTCAAGGTGCCGCCACCGCGAAGACCATTTCGCCGGGTTCACACGAACCACAGCGCTCTGGTGGTGGGTTTCGCCCTGCAACCACAGGGTGGCACCAACTGCGTTGATGAATGCTAATGCTAACACCGAACTTGCGCAAGAGCGCTCGAATGGAGCGACTTCCGCCTGCGGAAAGAACTTACTTGATGAAAACGCTGAGCACTACTGATCGTCGGTACAGATTCCCAATCGGTGGGACGCAACAAACGCTCCATCGATTGCGTTGTGGACAATGGCAACCCTCCTCTCGTGGATTTGAGCATTGTGCTCATTCAACCCACCCACGTATGGCTCCAACGCCTTCAACTCATCAAGGGCACGTTGATGATTGCCATTCAATGCCAAAGACACGGCGTACATGGAACGAAGGTCCATCTTGGACCCCGCCATCCGCCGATCCTCCAGCAGTGGGAACAGGGACTTCTCAATGAGTTCAACAGATCGCGCTGGGTCGCGTTGCTCCCAGTTGAGCTGATCGATCACATCCTTTGCCACCTTCAATACCGAAATCGGTGAATCTGAAAGTTCGTAAAACTTGTGAGCGTGGAAATACTCAAGCTCAACGGCTTGGTTCAGCACCTCCAATGACCGCGCACGCAAATAGCAACAATCGGCGTAGTGACGAAATTCAACAGTGGGATCCTCCACGGGTACCTTGTCTCGAATTTCCTTCGCAGTGGCGTCAACGATGTCGTCGTAGTTGAACTTGAAGAAGAACTTCATGTAGGAGTTCGTCACCGCTTCCGTTATTTCGAGCACCTTCTCGTGTTGGTTTAGTTCAAAAGCAACAAGCGCAACGCTGTAGTACAGCACGCGCCAAGCTTCGGTGTCCTTCTCAAGCCATCGACCCGCGTTCTCAAACGCAGCAATCGCCGCGTCAAAGTCTTCTTCCAACTGCGCCAATTGAATTTGACGAATTACGAATCTTCGCTCCATGTCAGGTGACCGGACACCCGATTTTTCCGCATGAGTGTGCATCCTATGTTGCCACTTCGTTACACCTCCTTTGTCGCCCAACTCGGCCGCAAAATACGCCAACGAGTCGGCTACGTCGAAGCGCTCCAGTTCGGTCAGCCCGTCCTCCTCATAGACATCCGTAAGCAGGGTTTGCACATCCTGCAATATGCCGTGCTCCCTCCAAGACTCACCAAGACTGGATGCAATATTGACCAGCGTCTCGTTGTCACCGACTTCGGCTAAGATACGAAGGTAGTCGAGCATCGTGTCGTAACTCGCACCCTCTGTCCTCAGTTCGTGCTCTGCTCGGCTCTTGATGCAAGCCATGACCGCCTTCCTCTCGTCATCCCCCAACTCGTCTCCAAGTTCGGCGGCAACAGATCGATACGCATCATGTAGCATCACTTTGAGTCCACCCACTGAACGCAACACCCGCCAACCCGTCAGTTCCCGAACCGCACGACCCGCTTGCCCGGTGCTTTGACTGAGACCAGCAGTACCTAGTTTGATTAGCGTTTCGTGCCCGACCGGCGCCTTGAAGAACGCTACCGCGCCCAACAACCGCCGCGCTTCCGGCGATAGCGTCTTAACCACGCTCTCCTTTACGATGTGTTCAAAGGACGCCGACTGCGCATGTTCAAGCTTCTGATACTCCTTGACATATGCGTCCAAGGAATCGCCGTAGTGCTGACTGACCAGCACCGCCACATTGTCCACCCACATCGGGGCACCACTGGTCATATGCCGAAGTTCACTAACGCTCTCGGCCGACGCGACTACGCCTCTCTCATGCAACACTCTCGCGATGGTGTCCTCAGGCCACCCCTTTAGTTCCAGCACTTCAACACCAATGGATGCTCCCGCTTGTTGCAACGACTCGCTCGGCTGACCCAAGAACACCCAGTTTAGAGATGGAGTGGCTTTCACAGCGGTGTGGATCTGGGCTGCTTCTATAAACTGGGCATCATCAACTATGACAACAGCGCCGGGACTCTCTTTGTACAGACTTTTGGCAACTAGGCGAAGCGATTCTGGCCCTGTCGCGTCTGGACGAAACGCCGCTCCTAACTTTTCGGGAGTACCCTTGAACACGTTGTTTGCGATGTGAGTGGCTACCCAAGACGAAAAGTCTCGTCGTCCAAGTTCACGCGCCCGCATGTACACCACTGTGGCGTCGGTATGCTTGGACGCCTCAGATGCCCAAGATGTCTTACCCGCCCCGCTCAATCCCTCAATAACACGTACCCCTTCGGGGCAGACCAACGTTGGTTCATCACTCTGCGGTATGTACTTGTCAGGTGGGTCTGGAAGGAGATCTGCAAGCTCCTCAAGCAAGTCCAGCAGCTCTAGCAGCTCCGCATTGGTGATCTCATGGCTTGTCTTGCTGCCACTGCCTGTCGCGATGGCCTGAGCATAGGCCGCCAACTTCCACGTCAACGTATCGGAATCGACCTTGCTTAGCGGCACGGATTTCAACTTTGACGAACAGTCGGCAAACGCCTTATCCCAGCTTGGAAAGATGTCAAAGCCTAGCTTCACACAGCGGTGACTCGGTGTTGCAAACTGCACATCCTTCGGCCAGCTAGGATCCTTAATGCTCTTCTCTAGTTTTGGCCCCAAGTCGCTTGACGACACAATGATCATGAGCGGTGTGCCCGGTCGTTTTCCTGCCGCGTGTTCTTTTCGAATCTTGTCAAACTGGTCTAAGTTCGTGTCAATGTCACTGGGAACGAGACTACCCGCAAGGTCTTTCACCTGTATGTACTGCCACTCACTCGGCGTGCGGAACTCGACATCCTCATCCCGTTCAACAAAGATGGATCTGTCGGCGAATCCGATCATGCGGATCATGCATCCAACACAAACGAGATGCTGATACAGAAAGCCACGGTGCGTGGACTCGATTCGTTTTAGTTGCTCTGCATCTATTGGCTGCATCGTGCTCCCCCAGCAGGTTAGCCAACTGTTTGTCCGAAGTTCAGTTGACGGTTGGCACGAACACACTCTGCCCTATTTCAGAATCTACTGACTGTGAGACAGCTCCAAGTCACCACGGCGGCGAGACGCCGTGGTAATCGATGTACTTCTTTACGGTCTTTTCCGAGCATCCTATATGTCGCGCAGCATCAGCTCGGGACTGAAAGTGACCAACAAGTTCTTCCCATTGTTGCTTTGTCCACGACTTCCAACTGCCCTTCGGAAGAGGAGTCTCGTCATCCTCCTCCATAACGTCGTCTAGAGAAGACAGGTATTCCTTAATCACTTCGCCAACGCCAGACCACCCGCCCTCCAGAGCCGCAATCCCGATTCGCTCCTTTATCTTGGGCGCGAAGTGATCCAGTAACATGAGTGCCGATGTGTATAGCTTGGCCAAGCCACCTCTGTCGGCGTCAGACAGAATGGGCAGGGACAGCGCCCGATGCAGGAGCCGAAAGAAAGGACTTCTGTTTAGATCAAGCTTTGACTCTCTAGCTCCCAAGGTCTTCGCCAACTTCTTTGCTTTCGATTCGTGTCGGTTGCGTCTTCTAGTAACTGCATTCTTGATGTTGGACGGAAGATCCAAGGCCAAAAGGTGGTCGTAAAACCCCATGCCTATCGCTTCGCGAATTAACGCCTGATGTTCTTTGATGAAGTCGTCCAGCCGCTTCAGCGCCGACCTATGTTCAGACGATTCATCGGGGATTGAGCCAAGCATCTCGCGCAACGAACGGTAATGCGCATGCGCTTCGTTCAGCGCAGGATCAAAGCCGTCCAAGATTGTTTCCAAGTGATCCAAACGAGCATTTAGGAGAGAGCTGCTTGGCGTAGTTTCGTTGCGGACATCAAGCAGCATTCCCGGTGCCCTGATTTGTATCGGCTGGGCAGTGAAATTTCGCAAGATTTCGTGCGGCAGGTGTTCCAGTTGTAGGGTCTTGGTCCGCGCCGCGTTGAGCGCGACTGTTAGCACGCCGCTCAGTTGCCTTAAGTTTCCTGCCCATCGATAGGACTGGAGCGCGTCCAAGACGCTGCGGCTGGCGACTGGTTGAGTAGTGCTTCCAAGCTGCTTCAGCATTTGCGGAACAACTATAGGTGCCCAAGCACCTCTATGCCTCAGCGGTGGTAGATTGAGATAACCCACACGAAGACGCTGGAGCAGGTCTTCACGGAATTTGGGTCGTCCGGTCTCTCCACCACTCTGGGCGGAATTCGCTTCAAGGTCATGCAGCGTGGCCGAGATGATTCTCGCCTTCATGGGACGAGTTCGATTTTCGCCAAGCCGAGAGAACACCCTCTCTTGAATCACGCGAAGCAGCGATATTTGTACGTCACCCGGAAGATCGCCGACTTCATCAATCAGGAGCGTGCCATCTTGTGCCTCTTCAAGTAATCCAGTTCGGTCAACCGCTCCGGTGAATGCACCTTTTTTCGCACCGAACAGTTCTGCAGAGATCAGTCCGTGTGGAAGCCCTGACACCTGAATCGCGTGAAAGTCCCCATGTCCGCTTAGCCGGTCGCTAGAAATTTCGTGGATCGCACGCGCAAGCAATTCCTTTCCGGTTCCGGTTTCGCCCTCAATCAGTATGGGAATCAAATGGGTTCCGCTTGTCGGGTGGATGGTTTTGGCTGTCGCAAAGTCCATCGCGTTGGACATCACCAGCAGGGTGGCCAAGTCATCTGCAATGATCGTGTTGAAAGCCTTCTCTTCTCGAATGCGGCGGCGTAGCCAGTCATGACATTGGGCAATGAACTCCGCACCAAAAGCCAAATGGACTATGCCGTTTGCCCTAACCCTTCGGGGAACAGATATCTCTGCCGCCGCCGCAATCGGGTCTTTCGACTTTAAGGCCGGTCGAAGCTGCGTGTCGGTTGCTTCCTTGCCCGACAGTCCCAGAAGCGTCGCTATAGCGGGAATCGAATTCTTGCTGCGGGCCTCAACCACCTCAAAGAGGTGGCGTCTAACGTGAACACATACCTCCGAGAGCAGGGGGTCTTCCGGCAACGTATGTTCGATGTGAATCATCTAGCGCACCCGCTCAACGATGATTTCGCGCTGCCCGTCTATCCCAGAACGGATTCCTACGCGCCAGCCAACCTGCACTTTGTTCACGCCCGCCGCTCCTCCCAAGGCCGCGCCAAGACCTGCGCCCAGCAGAGCACCTGACTTTGCGTCACCAAAGATGCTTCCGATCAGAGCGCCGAACACGGCTCCACCGACGCCGCCCTCCACTGCACCAGCAACACCGAGCAACAGGTAGTCTCTCAGGACAGGTGAAGTGTCGGGTTCGAATTCGAGCTGCAAGTCGAGTTGCGTCCGAACGGTGCTGATCGCCTGCCTAACGATCTTCATTGCTTCAACACCGCGAACCACTGCGATCCGGAAAGCGTTTACGTGCGCCACCAACTTCTTGGCATCTTCCGATTGCTGATCCATGTTCCATCTCCTTTGTTGAACTTCGACCAGCGTCATGCAATGCGCATGCCAAATCGCCGACCACGGTTGAATTGAGAAGATGTCACCTATGGGCGCTGGGTTCGGGACAGTCGCGACAACCAATCCCTGTGAATTTGGCGGAACTTTCCGCCAAACTCCGCCAAGAACCACACTCGATTGTCGCGCCTTTATTCCGATGAGCTGAGGCTATGCTCAGCACGTACCTATCCGCATTCCGTTCATCCTGCTCGTGCGGAACACATCATTCTTGAGCGACTTCACTAACCACTATGTGCCATAGGCATGAAGTTAGACAGCGTCTTCTTCTTCCAGTCTGGCCATGACTCCACCGCCTTGGTTGCCATTTCCAAGAACTCTTCGCGGTCAGCGCTTGCGTCGCCTTTGACCTTTACGGCTGGCAGTCGCTTTGCGGCCTTCTTTGAGGACGCCTTTTTTACTGTTGCCCGTTTTACGACTGCCTTTTTCGCCGCTGGTACCTTTCTTTTTCCTACTGACTTCTTTGCCGCTGCCTTTTTCTTTCTTACCACTACTTTCTTCTTCGCTGCTTTCTTTTCTTTGGTCAGCATTTTCCACCTCTAGTTTCATTGCATTTCTGGTTTTTTTGTATTGTGAGCCGATATTCTCTTCGTTCTCTAGGTACGACACGGGCAACATCTGGATCTTCAATTGGGCACTGCCCATGTCCCACTTTTGCTCGACATTGTCAGCGTCCCAATGTAAAGCATCTCCGGTGTCGTTCTTTCGCTTGATGTTTCGACCCGACCCAAGCTTCATTGAATACAAGTCGAAGAACCGACGCGGACCCACACCAATAAAAGGCTCGAAAGATACCTTCCCCACCTTCTCGCTAAGGCCCTTTGCAATGGTGTCGTCGTTCAATTGCAATGCCCTGCTCTTCTCGTAAGGCTCAATGTAGACAACCCGTTTGATGCCCGCACTCACGATGTGCTTCGCACAGTTGTGGCAAGGGAATGTCGTGCAGTACATCGTCGCCCCCGCTGCACTAACGTTGATCCGAGAGCAACACAACAGCGCGTCCATCTCTGCATGGACTACACGACCATACTCCGTGATGTCCCCCAATGGGCTAGCTTTGAGGCCAGCAGCCACTCTCTTGCGAAGCGTCTCTACGGAATCATCAATGTACTTTTGCCTGCTAGATTCCAACGTCGCTTCAAGGTCCGGGTTCTTCTTCTTCTGCGACGCACGCAACTTCTCACTCAATGCATCAAATGTCGCAGTCACTTCATCCTTCCACGCCGACAGTTCTGCTCCGTCATTTCCCGAGATGAGGTTGTCTTCGATCTGACGCAACAACTTTAGCAACTCTCTCTTGTTCGAATCATACCCACGGACGTAGTCGCGACCGCCCGCTTCATCAAGCGGCTCCTTCGGCAAACTGTAACCTTTTGCCCAATAGTGCCCGCCTCCATACTTTGGCGCATCGTTCGCACCTGTTGCGATAAGGTCGTGCTCCTGCGCGATCACTGCACCCACCTGCCTAGAAAGGTCAGCGGACCTAAGAGATGCGGAGTACGCCATAAACATTGCATACTCATCAAAACAGGGGGTCATGTGGGGATAGGCGAAGACAATATCGAGCAATCGCCAAACATCCCTTTCAAGCGCAGAACTCTCTTGGCCTACACGAAGGAAGAAGTCAGACAAGTGGAACGTGTCCGTCAACCGCTGGCCGTGATCAGAGTCCTTTTCATCCGAGTCTCGATCAATAGCCGCTTGCGCTTCGTCCCGAGATACCTGAGCGCGTTCCTTTAGGTAGCTCACTCGCTCAGCTTCATCTTGATGTATGCCAATCAAATAGAATCCGTGCCCATAGACAGCTCGGAGTAGCGCCACTTCCTCCGGTCGCTTTAGGGATTTGACGATGTACGCCACTCTTTTTCGTGCATCCTTGCGTGAACGTATCTCCTTTCTCTTTCGGGCACTAAGCCGATTTGCCCCAATTGATGAAACTGCTCCAGCAGCTAGGATGCTGTTTGCCTTCGAACGCTCTCTCGCACTGTTCCCGGCATCCTGCAAATTGGATATTCGCTCTAGCTCTGAGTTGTACGGTTTGACGGAACTGAGTTCTGGTATTACGTCGCCGGAGATGTTGATCTCTTCAGCGACGTAATCGAATAACTTCAGTCGGTCCTTTAAGGGATTGATCACTTCCCTGTAGTTGACACCAGTGGGAAACACGAGTCCTATCACCAACTCCCCATCCTCCCACTCATGCTCTTGAATGGATGGGTTGGACATGCTTTCCTCAGAACTTGCCGCGTGCGCGTTCGCCACAACTACTCCCCGTCAGGTGCTCAGCCACTCGTCAGCCACACTTGAGCGATCCACCTGACGTTGTTGAGATAACCTAACATGTTATGCGACACCGAAAGCTGCTCCCGGTGTGGATAAGATGTTGACGAGCTGTCTTGATCTCCCCGCATGACCTAAACTACTCAATGGCACGATTATCTGGGCTTCCGTCGCTCAACTCCATGCCGAACTCGCGACGCGCTCATCAGTCGCCACTGAGACCCAAAAGGACTTCAACCACTTCACCCGGTGCGAAGCTTACGCCAAACGCCCAGCGTCCGAACGCACCATGCAGGTTCACTGCTTCAACCCATTCCTTCATCGCGGCGCGTTTCGCTTTGTTCTTTGGTGAATCTTGGCCCTTCACTTCCAGCACCAGCATCACGCCGTTCTTCAGCCTGATGATGAAGTCCGGCCTGAACTTTGATCTTGCTCCGGCGAACACGTAGTGGATCTCGAAGCCCAGATGGTCGTTTTTCACCCATGCATCCACGAGATCGCTGTGGTCGATGATGAACTCTTCGCTTGATTCCCACGCGCTGTCGAACACACAGTGGCTTACATGCGAATGCAGCGTCGGGGCACAGGGCTTGCCTGTGTACCAGACCGGCATATCACCAGTGCTGCGGATCGGCTTTTCGGCATCAAACTGCGGCTCAAGGCTCGTGACGTTCTGCTCGTTGATGTGCTGCTTGATGTGTTCAAAGATCGTCGTCATGTTCATCGTGAGCATAATCCGTCGCCGGAATTCATCCTGCTCAAACAACGGCGGCGAGATCTTGATGATCTTGGACCTGAACACCTGATCGGCAATGCCAATAAGTTGCGCCAGCAGCATTTCCTTGCTGCCTTTCCACTTGCCCTTCATCGACTCATACAGGTCGGCAGCAGTCTGGAACACCATCCGCTGCAATCTCTGGCACTTGGCCAACTCTTCCAACTGAATCTGGCTGAGCTTGGTGAGATCTGGCTTTCCATCAATCGTTGGTGCCATTTCCGCTGTCACGCGAGTATCAAGCGCATCCAGTTCCAGAGGCTTCACCGCATCAAGATCCAGCGTCAACTGTGGTCGTAATACCGAATCGATGCGAATGATGTTCGGCCAACTGATCTCAAACTGCCGCCGTGATACTAACGCTTCAATCCGCGTCTTTGGTGCTGGTGGAGGTGGTGGAGATCCTTCCCCGCCTTCATGTGGTAAAAACGTAAACGGCACGCCGAAGATGTTTACATGCTCTGCGGCAAACATTTTCCTGCCTTGTTCGTCCTCATAAGTGTCGTAGCTGGTGCGTCTCAGCCCACGCCCGACAACCTGCTCGCACAGTAGCTGACTGCTGAACGCCCGCAGGCCCATGATGTGCGTGACGGTCTTCGCGTCCCAGCCTTCAGACAGCATGCCTACTGAAATGACGTTCTGAATCTGTTCGCCGGGTTCACCAACATGGCCAACGGTATCCACCTGCTGCCGCAGCAATTCGGCTTGCTGTTTTTTGGTAAGTTTCCTTTCTACCGGGCCGTCACTATCGTCTTCGTCATCATCATTGCGGGTAATAATCTCGACCGGCTCTTCCGCCGCTTCAGCCTTGTCCAGCACCTTGCTGTCGATATGCAACGTTCGCGCTTCGTCACAAAGCTCAGGAATCTGGATACGTTCCTTGTCGAAGCTGTATTTAATACGCGCCGCCGTCTCCGTACGGTTGGCCACCGTGATCATTACTGGTGGCACCGGATGACCAGCCTTAGCCCACGCCTCACGGGTATCCAGCCAATCCTTGCCCAACAAGAAGTAGCCATTCTTCACCAGCGTAGGAAGAGGCTCGTGTTCTTCGGCCTTGCGATTGAGATCGTCAGACTCGTGCTTGTAGATGTGGTAGAGCTTGCTCTTGTAGCTCTTGGCATCCGGCACACCGTCATCACGCACTACCACACGCGGTGTTTTCACCAGCCCGGATTCAATCGCATCGTTTAGACTGAAGTCGCTGACGATCCAGTCGAATAGAGCGTCCTCGCTGGACTTCTTTCCGCTCGGTACAAATGGCGTAGCAGAGAAATCCAAGCACCGCAGAATACCGCAGACATTGTGAATTCGATCCAGACCACCAACCCATTTCGTGGCTTCTTCAACATCAGCCTTGGATACGCCCTTCACCTTATGGCCGGTCTGAATTCGCCACGCATGGTGAGCTTCATCGTTAATCACGAGAATGTTTTTTGCCCGCGCCATTTCTTTAAGCACGTCGTTGACGTAGGCCCGGTCGCTCTTTGCACCACGCTTATCGACGCTACGGCGTTTCCCGATCTGTTCTTCGGATTCCCAATTCAACGTGTGCCAGTTCTCGATCATCACGTTGCCCTGACGCAGTTTGTCGCGGAGGCCGGGTGGAACGACGTTGAACTCATCGTAGAAATTGCCGGGACCGGCCAGCTCCAACACCTTCAATCGGCTCTTCACCGTCAGGCCGGGTGCAACTACGAAGACGTTCTTGGCAAATCGGGCATCCTGCGGGTAAGTGACCTTGTTGATCACCTGCCATGCAATGGCCATCGCCATCACCACTGTCTTGCCAGCGCCTGTGGCCATCTTGCAGCACAGGCGCTCGAACTCACCGCCATCACCAGTGATGGTAATGCCCTGCTTTTCTGCTGGTGGCGCTTCAGCCCACCACATCAATGTTTCGATAGCTTCAAGCTGGCAGAAGAAAAATCGGCGATCTTCGCGTTCTTCCGGGTCAGTCCAGAACTCAAGCAGGCGCTTACTGATGCCCGTGGCTCCGGGATATCCGCGCTCGCGCCACTGATCTACACGCTCTCGAATCTTCGTGACTTCAGGCAGCTCAACAAACACGCCGGGATCATCGAAAGTCTGGCTGTCTTCTGTGGCGATGACGTAGCCAGCAGGCCGTCGTCCATCGGCCAGCTTAAACTGCTGAGTCTCGCGTTCGTACTTCCAGTGGTGTGCTGGAGGTTCGAACGGCGAGTTGATGATGAGTTGCTCAATCTGTTCGACCATTTTCTATTCGTCCGACGTTGCTGCGCCTGTTTCAGAAGTATTTTCCCCGACCAACGTCCGAAGGTATTCCAGCCCGTGGATGGCTCCGTTGAGTCGGTTTTCGTCAATTTCCCGTTGGCTATCACCCCGATGGACGACTTTGTTGCGGCAGTCTCGTGCCCAATTGAGTGCCTTTACGGCATCCAGAGCGCGTTGATCTGCACCAAGATCAACGAACAAGTACGTGTGTACGCTTAACAAGAGAGACAGCGTTGATATCTCACGGATACGGTCGCGAATTGACCGCTCCGGCACACCGTTTGACAACAAGTGCTGCTCATACTTCGCACCAAGCAAGCTCTCCGCCGCAACGCACAAATGGATCACCGCCAAGTCCAAGTACCCAAACCGCTTGAACGTCTTCGCCTGAGAGAGCGCAACATCACCGCGTTTGAGATTTTCCTGATCAGAGAGAATCGCATCTACGCGCTTCCATTGATCTGGAGTGAAGCCAGACGTTGGCAATAGAGCAGCCTCAAACACGTTGCCAGCCACCTGATGACACTCGATTTGGCCCGGAACAAGTTCTCCTTCCAGCCACGCGGCGACAACGAAGATCGGGCGAGAGTTGGTATTGAGGTGGAAGTCCTGCTCATTTGCTGAACAGACTCTGATGGCATCCAGCATCGCATTTGCCCCGGCAAGCAGTTTGTCGCTCCACTTCCAAAACTTGCTTTCAAAGACTGCGTTGGACGACCCCTCATCCACGTAGAACGGCATCGAGACAAATGTCCGCATGGGGTCAACAAACACTGTGTTGCCTAGAGCTTTCTTTGTTATCTCAGGCAGGAAATGGTGGTGAGCCACGAAATGCTGGTAGCCACTCATCTCGTCTTCCGCTGTGGTGAAACGATACTTCACCATGCGATTTGCGACCAACATCTGATTGCCAGCGTGCTCTATCTCGTACTCCCATTCGTCGTTGCGATTGGGAAGGTACACCGGAAGTTCTGTTCCGATCTCGAATCTTACTCGCTTACCATCACGCGGACTCGGCCATTGAGGTATGGACTCTGGCGTCCTTTGGTTTCCTTCTTTCAAGTTGCCAATGACTACTGAGCGGTCGAGCTTTACCGCAGCTCGCAACCATATCCTGTCTTCATACAACGCAGGAGGTATGGGTTTGCCTCCACCATGCGAAGCATCGTTAAGTTTGATTGCGACTTGGTTGAAAATGCTTCTATCTGGCAATGACGACTCCGTTTTACGTGTTGCCGCGTGTCACCAACGCTCACATGCCGTTGATGTTTGTCGGCAACTTGAGCATGTCGAAAAACACGGCGTTGCGCTTCTTGGCGTCTGTAATCATCTTCGTATAGGACACGAGTTCTAAGTAGGCATTGAGCTTCTTGTGAAACTGGAAGAATCCCTGCCCGTCGGGCATTGGGGTAAGGTCCAGAAGATCTATCTGACCCCGGAGCTTTTCGGTGATGTCACAGACGACGTAGCAGTAGAACGGAACATTGGGTTTGACTTCAACTGGCCTGCCATTGGGCATCAGTGCCTTGCCGTCTCGTACCTCTCGTACATAGTTGTAAACTTGCTGAACAGGGTTCTCTTCTTCGTTGTAGTTCTTGCGCATTGGCCGCTTAAACTCGACCACGATTACCGAACCAAATGGAGCATCAGGCTCGTTCACCAACGCACACGCCTTGTCAAAAACTATGATGTCTGGCTCCCTCGCGCTCTTGGTATCTAGAACGTCCATACTCCTCAGCGGCTTGTCCGATGCCAAGTAACGGTGGTACACCAGCTTTTCGTCAACCAACCAGAGTTGGTGTTTTAGGAACGGCACATCGTTTGATGTCTTTCCCATTGGAAAGATCACGTTGTGAACGCACTCTTCCAACGGGTACTTGCCTGTATCCGTTCGAGAGAGCTGATGTTGAAGGAAGTCTAGGACCGCCCTACGGTGGCATACATAGCGAGCGAGATCTGACTGGTTGATATCCCCAACCTTGTCGAAGTAGCTCTTTACTCGCTCGGTGTACCCTTCGAAGTCATGATCTGAAGGCTCCAGCTCAAGCAGTTCCTTGCCCTCAGCTTTCAACTCCACTTGAACATCTTGAAGTGCGCGGTACAGTTCCTGATCGAGCTGCTTGTCATTTACACCCGGATCGAGCCTGCGAACCTTGTCATCTATGTACTTGAGGACTGGCCGATACATCGGCCCTTCAGTTTCAATGAATTTCTCAATGCGAGCATCCTTATCTGCGGCGACGGATTTGGTGAACGGTTTCAGTTGTTCCGCGCACGCTGTCTCGACATCCTGCTGTATGGTCTTCCAGTCCAACGTGTCTTCGAACATGCCGTCGGCAGACTCATCTATCGCGAAATCTGTTCTGTCTTGTGTTACAAGTGAATCGAGAGCGCTTGCGCTGATGTAGCCCGCATAGCGAAACTCCCGGCCCTCATCGTCTGTTAAAGTTTTGGCTAGGTCGTCAATGCGACCGGCGAGTCGTTCCGACTTCACCACTCGTTCATTCGCACAGTAGTGAACGACGTGTTCCTTCGCGTGGCTCGGTGAAAGGCGAAGTCCTTTCAGTGTGAAGGGCTGGCCCTTGACCGTGAACTCCGATTGGGATGCGCTGCCGACAAGCTGGCTCTTGAATTCGTCGTTCAGGCTTACGGTGTTTCCGGTCACCACATCGCTGAGCAGCATCCGTGGACAGTTGTTTCTCAGGAAGTATTCAAGGCAATTCTCGACGATCTTTGCCGCAATGGTTTCGACCTTCTTAGGACACGCCTTCCGATACTTGTCGCGAAAGCCGTTCAACTTTACCACAGTCCGACGTGTCGTTCTCTCTGACGCGCTTTCCTTGTGACCTTCGATCCCTCTCCCTCTCGGCACAAAATCAAAACTACGGCATTTCATCTCACCTTCTGCCTTGTAGCGACTCTCTACGGCGGCGGACGAGAAGACTACGAGCCAGCTAAATCTCCCGACACCCTTGCCCCCCTTTGCAGCTTTGTATGTCGAAAACGACGTGTCGAAGGAGCGGTAGTTGTCGTCATTGAAACCGATCCCATCGTCAATGACTTCAAAGCCGATGATGTCCAAATGCTCCTTTGCTTCGTCAACAATCGTCCCTTGGGAAGTATCACGTAGGATCCGTATCTCAATGTTTCCGCGACCGTTATCGGCTTCTTCAATCGCCTGAATGGAATTCACCACTGCTTCAAAAAGAGGAAGCAGATGCTTCGCGGCTCCAAACTTGAGCGTCCCAATCATCCCTTCAATCTGGAAATCCATTCGCTACTCCGTGTTACTTCGGCCTACTCACGGGCCGTCAGAATTGTGTCAACCCCTTCATCTCTCGCTGTCGTGTACGCTATGCGCCAAGCACCTTCGGGTTGAACTCTCTACCTGTTGATGTTGACGAACAGCACCCTCACGTCCTCAACGACCTGCATCTCCTTGAACTGTTCATCACTCTGGTTCGGAGAGTAGTAGCAGACGTACTTATGCTTGGCGTGATGCTTTTTCATGCGGTCGATGTCTTTGTTCAGCTTGTTGTTGTTTGAGGGACGAACTGCTGCAAACACCTCAGCGCCAAGGACACCAAGCTCCATGCTTTCGATGTCTGTGCCCGCGCTCGTGCCAAGGTTCACTCGCAGCCCTTTGGCGAGCGGGTCCTTGTGTAAATCAAACAGTACACGAGCTGCACAGAAAGACACGAGATAGGTGGCCGTTTGGTTAATCTGTTCGATGACATTGAGGGGGCGGTCTGCGTTGAGTGGGTCGCAGCCGAATTCTGTGAACTTCAGCTTGTCGATCAACTGAGGGCCGCCACCGCCGCGAAACTTGGTGAGTGATTCGAAGAGTTTACTTGAGGACTTGGTGATCGTCTCAATGAACGCCTGGGCGTCATCATCGTTTGCAAGTTCTATGACCTTGGTTGACATTGCTTCTCCTCCGGGAAGGCAGAGCCTAAACTTCCAGCAAGCGCAGGCTTTCGATGCCACGGTCGTCGATGATTTTCACGGCCACGGTTTTGTTTGGGCCGGGATCGAACGGTAGGCTTACCGTTCCCCGGTAGTGTTCGATTAGCTCTTCATCAATTTCGGCCTTCAGGCTTTTGGCGAGCTTGGCCCAGCCTTCTTGCTTTCCGGCCATCGGGAAGAACACCTGATGTGGCAACAGGCTGCGCCCGTTGTAGTCGGTGTCGATCATCCACATGGCGATCTTGTCAGGACCACCACTCTCGACCTTGCCGTTCTTCGGGTTGTAGTAGTCGAACCCCGCGACTTCGACGACGTACTGATGTTCAAGCAGCGCTTGCTCCGACTTGCAGCGCTTCTCATCATTCGGAAGCTGGTCAGCAATCACCTTCTTGTGTTGCTTCAGCTCATCTTTCGTGAGCTTGCGGACGGCTACATCAGGCTGGCCGACCATCCAGAAGCTTTCGTTGCTGCTGCGTTTCTTCTTGAGATCGTCGGTCAGCAGGTCGGTGTTCATCTGCACCTTCAGCACCTGCATGCCAACCTTGTCTTCCGTAAGATCATCAATATCCTTGGCGGCTTCAGGATCGAAGTGGAAAGACGCGAATAACACCACTGCCGGTTTCGGCCTTAGCTGGAATGATTCATCAATGGCCTTCTCGACCTGACGCTGTTCCAGCGGCGCGTGTTCCGGGCCGAACGATACCACGATGCGCTTACCGTCTTCGGATTCAGCATCGGCGTGAACCCAGCGTGTACCTGCCAATGGTTCAACGCTACTGAATTTCATCACCGCACCACCCTTGGCACGCACGCCACACTTCAGGAGTTCATCGCGCCACTCCTGTTGGCGCAGAGTTTCACCGGATCGAGCGACAGAGTTGTCAGCTTCTGTGAAGCCAAGCTTGTTCTTGCCGTCAGGATCTTCCATCCCCGGAATCGTCTTGTTGGCATCAAGATTGGCAAGCTTCTTTCCGCCCTGAGCAAGTTCAGTAGGTGACACTGCGGATGGTGAAGGAACTGCCTCAATTGTGAACGGGCCGGTCACACGAACGCGGGAGCCGTCCACCAATGGGGAATCATACAGGGTTTCTTGAGGCGCGTGTCGCTCGATAGCGGCCTGAACCGCCTCTGTTGACATTCCCGATTTGATTTCGGGATTATTCGCAATCGAGCCTAGCGTGACGTGTGGAGTGGTCTTGTAACTAAGCCCCGCTACGATCCCTTCTTCAGGGCGCGCAAGTTCGTAGAACTCGAATACAGCGGTCATTAGTCTTTGTTTGGCAAGGGCCAAGGACACGCGGCTTGAATCGCAAGTTATCCACCGTCTTGCCCACATCTCGGCAACGTAGGGGGTCGTCCCAGAACCGCACGTGGGATCTAGCACCAAATCGCCCGGATCCGTCGTCATCAACATGCAACGCTGGATCACCTTGGTGTTCGTTTGAACCGCATAGATCTTCGGATCGGTGAATGCACCGGTCTGCGTGTCTGTCCATACATTCGAGTACGCTTGAAACGGGAAGTCATCTATGTAACGTACGTAAGTTAGCGAATTCTTGGTTGGTGCTGCCAAGCGCCGTGCAATATCAAGATTACGCATACCTGCGGCATGTGTTTTCCAATGCCCCTTGCCGGGATGGTATTCGGTCCCGTCAAACTCATACGAGTACGCCGTGCTTGAACCACCCGCTGATGTCAAGTTGTCGTGTCTATAGACTCGACTGCCAGCCGGAAGCGTCGCTGGATTCTTTCGTTCGCTCGATGTCATCACCCTTCGGGAACCATCGGCAAGCTCCACTCTCGTGTATCTGTTTCCAACATCGTCTTCCAACCCGCGTGGTGCATACAGGTGATGGTATTTGAGATGCTTGATGGATCGGGCGTACCAGACGATGTAGTCGCCACTTCTCGGCAATACATTTGCAGACAGGCTGGACGTAGTGCTGAACGTAATGCAGCTCACGAAATTTTCGCTACCGAACACTTCGTCCATCAGGTCTCTTACCCTGTGAACATTTTCATCATTGATTTGGACAAAGCAGGAGCCGCTTTCATTCAGCAACTGACGAGACAGTAGTAGTCTATCGCGCAAGTAATTGAGGTAGCTGTGTATGCCTGTCTCCCAAGTGTCCCTGAATGCTCGAATCATCTCAGGTTCTTGAGTCAGATCCTCATCTCTTCTATCCGTTACTTCTCGCTTGTTCACAAACGGCTGGAAGTTGCTGCCGTACTTGATGCCGTAGGGCGGATCGATGAAGACCATCTGGACTTGCCCGCCTAACCCTTCCTTCTCAAGCAGGCTGTTCATCACTAGCAGGCTGTCACCCGCGATCATGCGGTTCGACCAGCCGTGGGAGTGCTTGTAGAAGTCGATGGCTTCCTTGTAGCGCAGGTTCTGCGTTGGCCTTGAGAACAGGTTCTGCTGCTTTGGTGGCCCATTCCTGCGCTTCACGGCCTGAATGATGGTGAACGGATCAATGCGTTCATGCACATGCAGGCTAACGGTGGGAACATCAAAGCTGGTGTGCTCGGCCTTGCCTGCCCACTGAAGCTGCGGGTCCAGATGCGGGTCGTACTGGTACGTCTTCTTCGTCGGCGTCTTGTCAGGATCCGTGGCCGTATTGATCAAACCCACGTCGGGGTTGTTGAGGCGCTTAGCTTCCTTGTGCTGGTACTGCTCGATCTCGCGCTTGGATTTCTTGCCACCACGCTTTTTGGCCTGAGCCGCCTTTGCTTTTGGCGCTCTCTTTGATGACGCTCGCTTTTTTGATGAATCGCCAAAGGCATCCTTTTGCCCGTCTTTCTTGGCGATCTTCTTCTTCGGCTTGCCCGCCATACTGCTCTCCGTCGCGACTTCACCACAGTGTACCCAGCGTTGCGACATTGGCCGGGTTGTGGTGATGCGATGTCGTTCTTCAGGTGTTTGCAGGGGTTATAGCATGATCGCGAGACAACCTACACGTCTCTGGCAGCAACCTTGGCTTCGATGTCAATGCTGTAACATCAGCGCTCAGTAGCCTGCGTGATGTATGGGCGGCGGGCTGGGTGTGCTAACGGCGTCGTTTCGGCTTACCGATCTTGGAGGCGGACTCTAGCTCTTTCATTAACTCGGACGGCAGTAACTCCAATGCTTCACACAGCCGCAGCAGCACATCCAGTGTTGGCGAACGCTGCCCTCTCTCCATTAGCGAGATGTACGTTCGGTCGAGATCGGCCTTAAACGCAAGTTTCTCTTGCGTTAAACCTGCCTTTTGGCGTGCTTCCTTGAGGACTTTTCCGAACATAGCCGCGAAGCGTAGGCTTCGGCGAAAGTCGGGTCGTCGGACTATTGTCCGCAATGCCCTAGGCAGACAATCGTCTTCATGGCAAACTTTAATGCCATGAGTTTACTCAAGGTTCGGTGTCTTCAGTGCCGCAAAAAATTCAGTGGTGATGAGCGCAAGATTGCCGCCATTAAAGCGTGCCCGAAGTGCAAAACGGAAGGCCAGTGGTGGGAGAAGCTGACTGGCCTTTCAGTAACGGCATCCACAGCTTCGTCTGCGCAACCCCCCAGTGATATGCGTCTTTCCGTCAACGGACCTGCAAAGAACAAACCACCCACAGCAAGTTCAACACCTTACGGTGAAGCCGCTTTGCCCAGTTCTGGATCCAGACACAACATGCTGAAGTTCTTGATACCCGTCGTCATCGTCATCGTTCTTGGAGTAGCCACAACGGGAATCTGGTGGCTGGCTAGCGGAGATAACTCATCCGAATCTCGCAGTGCATCGAACCTGACCGATGAACAACGGCATGCGATTGATGAACTGGTGAATGAACTCAAGGCCCTGAATTCAAGGCTCGACGTTGGCGTTAGCTACAACGACTATGTCGGCTATCTTGGTGATATCAAAGTCAAGCTCGATGCTGCTGAAGATGCATGTGGCGATAATGCGCCCTTGTCTCTGACGATACTTGGGCGGGCCTTCCAAGACCACAAGTACGCAAAGCTGGTGTGGGGCGAGAGCATCAAGAATGGTCGCGGTGAGTGGGTGCCAGCGATGTTTAACAGCAATTTGGAAACATCATATGGCATCACCAAGCAGTTCGACCGCATCTGGTTGACGGACGCTCTTTCTGCCGTATGGAAAAAGTCTGCTGATCGCGTGCAGGAAGCGGAGAGTTATCTAGAAAAATGATCCATTGGGTTGGTCTTCATCACATCCGGCATCTGAATTGGGAGCGTGTCATGTGCGCTCATTGCCAATTTGCCGCGTGGTTAATGGAGGCTCGTCATGTCTTAAACCGCCATGGTGTAGACGTCGCCTCGCACGCGATGTGGCTGATGAACAATGACGGCAACGTACTTCGCATTGAGCCCCAACGACGGCATGTGGCGGAAAAACATCGGCGACGATGGGCGCATTGTCGAATCGCCGATATCCATAAAAAGGCTACCCGTGGCTGGTCTTACACTGTTGATGTTGATGAAAACGTTTCGCCCGCTCAAATCATCCTTTAGTATCGCGCAGATGATTCGCCTGAGCACGGTGGCGACCCCTTTTACGTTAGGCGTGATTACCATTTCGCTCTCGGATCTGAGCGTTCGGTATTACCAGCTTCGCTGTGGTGTCGCGAAAGAGGTTAGCGCCGAAGGTCTTCTACTGCCAATGAACCGCCAATTCGTTCATTAATGTGCTAGTGCTGGTGGAACCACAGCAACTTTTATTCACGGTCTGACTGGAGAATGCGAATGATCACCGACGACCAGATTAAGGCACTTTGTGACGAAGGCGTCAGCAAGCTCTGGGTGGTAAAGACGCTGAAAGAATTCGACATACTTAGCCTTGGTGAAGCCCTCAAGCGCGTAGAGACTTTATATCTAGACTGGTCGGATATCCGTGGGTCTGGCTCCAAGGGTTTACACAGCAGTACGTACCAGCAGATTACAGGAATGACGCCACAAGAAATCTTGATGGAGCAAGGCCGCGTTGTATTCAAGCGTGTGCTGGATCTGGGTGTAGCTGAAATGCAGGGATTCACTGAAGCGTATAGAGATTTCAAAAAGCAGGAAGGGTTGGACGGGACAGTCTTCAGCATGCTGGAGGCATGAGACTAGCCGTAGGATGTCTAATGAATTCTCAGCGATGCCCTATTTCTACAATCTCTATCTCGACCGCCTTTCCTTGGAGATTCTGCCCTAGCATTCTGTTGACCCCAACCTGCTAAAACTTCAAACGGCTAACAATCTCGTTTGCGGCTTGTCTGGAAGCTGTTTTTAGGCTCCAATTGGCATGCAGACTCTCGCTCCATCTCCCTAGCAGCACACAACTTGGGACTAATGCTGCACGACTCCAAGATCAGTATTCGGCACTTATGAAACTGATCTTGAAAACCTGCACCCAACTCCAGTAAAGATGCTATCTGGATAGCGGGAGTGCTTCAGGTGATCTCACCTGTTTCATGTCCTGTGTCAGAGGCGGATATGTGATTGGGGTGCACCTGATGGCATTGGCAAGTTCCCTAAACCGTTCGTCAACATAGCCCACCAGATCTTTCGTTCTTACTCGCTTGCCATTGCACTGCCTCTGAAGCACCGTGGGGTTCGGAAGCAGACTTTCATCGACTTGAACACCACAGGCATTCGCCAAGGCGATGTAGTAGCGCATGACTAGTTTCACCAGTCGAAGGAATGCTTTCGCTTCATCCGCCTGAAGCCTCAGCCCTTCATTGCGTCGTGGCTCTGCAAGGGCATGACGAAGTTTCGCCAAACTTCCAATGCACACTGACATCGGTGAAAAGGTTTCTCGCGCCAACACCCCAAGCTTGATGTCCAACATACATTCGAGATCTGGGAATCCCAACTCCTTTAGAAGGGGCCTTCCGAGCTGACCATCGTGACGAATAATCTGATCGTACTTCTTGAGCCGCAAATCAGCGTACTGCACATGATGCTTTGAAGCGTGCCTTCGTGGATTACTTTTTATGCAAACACTTTTGTCGTAGACATTGGTGGCCCTAGCCGAGACTGTACACTTCGCTCGCGGGTTTCCATGCGGCCCAATGGACAAAGATGTCGTCCCATTTTGATGTTTCAGAAAGGAAGATCGACTACGACAGCCCAGCCCACTTACATATCCGAGACCGACGCATTTTGCAAAATCAGTGGTTTGCATCATCAATGCAGCAGCAAGAGCATCGTCTTTCTCCTTCAGCACGCGGCGTTGGGTGCGCCTACGACGATCTCCATGAACTTTCTTGTGCAGCATGTACCAGTCCTCACAGGGATACCGCAGATCAATCGGGATGCTGATGTTGCGAATACCAAGGCAATCGATAAGCGGGAAGTACTCTGCCAGTTCACATCTGCCGGTCGCTGAAGTTCGTAGCCTAGCGTCTGTGAACTTAGGATGATGAACCGGGATGGCAAAAGGAATGCTACTATTCAGGTCAATTCCAGTGGTCGCTAGACAGTGACTGAGGCTCTGGAGTACGAGCTGTACTTCTCTGCGTGCCCTAAGTGAGTGATTGGAAATCGTATTCGCGTAGCCACGGTAGTCGAAGGCAGCGGCATCAAGTCTAACGTATATCCAAGCAAACGGCTTTCTGATGCCATCGTCGTACATGCGAATTACCACTCGTCCTATTCGCTGGTGGCGAAGAAAGACCTTGGTGGTGTGTTGAGAAGTACTTATTGATCCGTGCCAGTCGTAACAGATGATCTTTCGCCTCTGGACAGCCTCCGTTGCTCTACATTGGTCTTTTCCAAAATACTTCATGAATTCACGAACAACACTTCCGCCGGAACTCCCTTGCTTGGAAGTCGAAAAGTGTTCAGACCGATCTATGCCGACTTCGCTTTCTGCTTCTTGGCGTTCCTGTTTATACATACATCCAATGCCTGCTTCTTGCTTGGTACTGGTGCAAAGTGCAGCATTCCCTAAGCCATGTTGAAGTAAGCTGTTATGCTCTTACTTTCTTGAGTTAACCTATGGGTTATCGTTATTATTGGTATGAGTATTCAGAAAGGTGCGGTTAGCGACGCGGTCGGCCTGAGTGTTCAGCTCGCGAGGCACCCAGCAATACTGAACATCCTGAAACCTCTCTTCCAGATCAGCCGCGTCTTCCATAAATGCTATCAGGGTTTCCGATTTCACCTTCCATTCTCTACGAAGCTGATTGATGACTAGCTGACTATCGCCGTACAGGCGTAGAGTTGCGGCTCCTTTATTCGACGCAATGAGTAATGCCAATAGTGCTGCCATCCACTCAGCTTCGTTGTTTGTGGCAACCCCTATCCGCTTACCGATCTCGAAGGACTCCCCGCATATGGTTCCCCAGACTCCCACCGATGCTTCGCCGGGGTTTCGCTTGGAGCAGCCGTCAAAGTACAACTCCGCATGAGTGCTTGGCAGATTGTCATCCAGCGGCACAAGTAGATGGCTCAGGTTGCTGGCTTCTGTACCCGCCGCACTTGGCGTAGTTTGGTGCTCTCTCATCTTTGTGCTCCATACAATTGGCTACCATTAGCGGACTACCCGCCTTCTTTCATGTACGACTATCTGTCAGAGGTATGCTTCGTAACAACCTAGGGAAGTTGTCGAATTAGATTACGCTTTCTCTGATGGTGCTGGCACTCGGAGCCTCTTCGACGCGCACTCCGCGACCCAATGCTCGATGTCACAGCGCCTGATCATGATTGGCGCGTTAGACGAGGCTGTCGCCCTTACGAATCGAAGATTCCCCCTAAGCGCTTCACGCCTTAGAGTGTACTGGGAAAATCCATATTCTTTAGCCAGTTCAGCCAGCTTATAGTATCTGCGTGATTCTTGCGTGTTTGAAACCATTGTAACTCCCGCTGCTTATTGTTTCTTTTTGCGCCCTATGAAAGCCTGCAATATTGTAACCCTGCTGTAAATATTTAGACCAATATTATGTACTTTGTAATATTACAAAGTAGACGCAACTGCAATATGTGCGAGGGTTTGCACCAACCTGCCGTCGAAATCTTTTTTTTCAGACCGGGCTGCCGCCATGAACAAGTTGCTCCACAATTGGCTTTAAGCCCATCGCAGATTCGAGCGAGTCTCCCCTCCGACGCTCAAGAACCTGTGCCCTGTAGTGCTTGGAAGCCACAGCAAGCCCGTGGCCTTGCCAGAATGCGCTGTCGGCGGCGGCGATACCACAAGCGCCAGCGTAGGACGTGAAAGACTTTCTCAATTGCTGAGGGCTAATTCTGCCAATTCCAGCCAACTCGTTCGTCTTTCTCCACGCGCTCGAACAGTACCGGGGCTGCTTGACGTTTTCATGGGGAAGCACGTACTTACGCTTTGGATCCTCATCCCGCCAGCATTTCAGCAGCTTCAAGAACGCGGGTGCAACCAACCCTGCCGTGTCGTCTGCTAACGGCAGGATCCTATACTTGGATCTCTTGAGGCCATGCGGGAATGTAATACGACCTTTCTCCAGATCAACGTGTTCCCATTTCATACGCAAGGCTTCCTCGCGACGACAGCCACAGAGAGCCAGTACCAAGAACAGGCGGCTGATCGGCGTGGCAGCCGTAGAGGGCGCGGTCTGATGGAAAGACTCGACAGCTGCCCCATTTCTCCTTGCCCGCGTGATGTCAGCCCTGAAGTCTGGAGCCTCTCGACGAAGGGCGGCTATCAAGAAGGACTCCAAGTCGCTCGGCGTCAGCGCCATCCACTGCGCCTTGGCTTCATTCTCGTGCGGCGCAAACGCAGCATTGAATTCAGTGATATCTGGAAACCTTCGTGGCCGTTTCGAGTTTACGGATCGGACGAAGGTCCTCACCACCCTTCGAGCTTGGTTAACGCTCGCCGCAGATGGCTTCTTTTTGCGTTTTCCGAACTGAACATCGCTAGACGACAACTGCCGAAAGAACTGTGTCAGCAAGTTGGATGACAGGTTCCCCGTCGTAAGCTTCTGGTGACCTTTCTTCTTCAGCCAGTTCTTCAGCTTCGATAGGGTGTTTTTGTAAACTTCGCGGGTCTTTGGACTGATTCCAGTTCCGGCCTCTGGGTTCGCTTCCCTGCTCTCGACCGCTTCATCAAGGTAGTCTTCATACGCTTTGATCTCGTCGAGCAAGAGGCTGTCGTAAGCCACCGACCCGCCTCGCTTCAAGTTCTCAGCCCGTGCCAGCGTCTCACGCTGTCGGTATTGATTGAGCAGTTCTTTGCGGTCTTCCGCGTTAGTAGTTCCGTGCTCGGCACATAGGTGGCGGATCTGCTTCCCGGTGTCTGGATCGCGAGCGAATATGTACCAACGCTTCCTTTTGCCACGCGGTGCCCACCTGACCAGACGCGCCGGTTTCATTGGAGTCGGCATGGCTCTCCCCTTCATCGCGATACACGCTTCGATACATGCTTCACTTTACAAGCCAGCTCAAGCAAGGTGAAGCGGGGTAGTTGCCGAATCTCATAAAGATGCTATCTGTAGGGCCTAGCGAAGTGATGCGGATTGCGGGCCGAATGACATCATCCTAGCACCTTTGCTTCCCAAGCAGGTGGTCGAGGGTTCGAACCCCTTCGCCCGCTCCAATCAAACCCGCCCTGGGACCCATCTCCAGGGCGTTTTGTTTTGCGACGTGT
>JAGQRE010000229.1 GCA_020425695.1 Planctomycetota bacterium | reverse complement strand
AGACTTTGGATTTCACCTGGCCCTTGGATTTCACACCCGGCAGCGTCTTCAGCGTAAAGTCTTTCGGGTCAAGGCGCCAAAGATCAACGCCGGTAACGCCGTTGTCGCCGAGCCACAGGTGGGTTTCGTCGCCTTGCAAAAAGTCGGTCCACTGGCTGCCGAACATGAGAATCAGCGCTGATCCCAGCCGGTCGCCCTGCTCATTGCTGCTGTTGAAGCTGTCGTAATCAAGGCGTCCGGCCAGCATCAGGTACGGGCCGCAAATCTTCCAGCGAACGTACTCTTTCTCGTTCAGGTTCTTGAGCGGCAGTGTGTACGCGCCTTCTTTCCAGCTTTCGCCGCTCCCGTCCGGCTCAATGGTGGCCTCTGCGACAGGTAGCTCGAACTGCTGCCAGGGTGGAAGTAACTTGGCGTACTTCGAATCAAGGAAGTCGTTGACCCGGAAGATTTCACCCGGCTCATTTCCGTAGTAGAGCGCTCCTTCGTGCAGGCACAGTGCTTCGCACTGCTGGGCATAAATCAGCACGCTGCGCTCAGGCTTACCTTCCAGCTTATCGCCATAGACGAAGATGCGGGTGTAGCTCAGCAGCACGAGCTTCTTCTTTTCGGCATCGTAGTCGGCGGCCGTGACCATGCACTTCTCGTCAATGTCCAGTTTGCCGACGAGCGTCGCCACGTTTGCTTCGTTCTCTTTCAATTCATCAAACTGGTAAACGCCTGTGAAACCCTCGCCGCGGTGTTTGCTGACGATGGTCAGCTTGTCGCCGACGACGGCCACAGCCTCAGCGTCGTGCTTGCCGTCGGGGTAAGAAATTTCGTAGGTGGCCTTCAGGGTTACTTCGGCCGTCTTGGCGTTCCAGGCGACGCGGTAGAGGCGCAGGTCGTCGCGGCGTCGCCCGTTGTCGCCGATATCGCAGATCAACAGGTCGTCGCCGATGATGGTGATTTCTTCCCAATCGACGGCCTTCGCGCCTTTGATGTGATAGGGCTGGGCGCCCTTGAAGCTGGGGTCGTCGCCGCGAAACAGCACCGGCGCGCCGCCACTGTCGTTATGCGACCACCATGCACCCTGCCAGTACTGAAGCCCGCTGCTTTCAACCAAAGGCTTGTAGTCGATCTGGTAGAACGGCTGAACTACGCCGAAATCGTCGTAAGACTCGTAGACCGAGTCCGTTGGCTTCGCAGGCTTCTCGGTTGTCGGGGCGTCCTGGGCCGCAGTATTGCAAAGAGCGAGCAGCACAAGCAGGGCGGTCAGAGCGTATCGGTGCATGACGTTATCCTCATGAGTCGCAACCGGTTCTACGAACTGGCCGGAGTCACAAAAACGCTAAAGCGAAAATTCCCGGTCATGCTGTCCACAGATTTCGCAGATGGCACAGACTGGAGATGGCGAACCGGTACACGGCAATCTGTCAGTTCTGCGCAATCTGTGGACCGAAGTTCGGCGATTGAAAAAACGAAAACGGGTCGTGCACTTGGCGCGACCTCGTCTTCTTTTCAGCAAACCACTCGTGCCGCTGCACTGAACTGTTTGTGCACCCTCTTGAGCAAAGTGGGTGGGTTCCGACCTGTCCAACCCGTCCCTCAACGAAGTGGGAGGGCTTGAATTTTAGACAGGGCGAGAGATTCCTCCCCGTGCACGTTCATCGGCGCCGCAAACTTTGTCGTCAGGCTGGCGAACACAGCAGTAAGCACGAAGCATTCTATTTGCCCCGGACGCCTCGGCAAGCGCTGCTGACCGACAGAATGCGGGTTTCCGAAAAACCGGTCCAGTGATTCGATTTGGGCATTGCCTTCTCGCGCAACCGTGTTCGGGGTCTGCGTATGGGCATACCTGCGGGCGCGACGCGCCTTGCATCGGTTGCACGTTTTGCGAGGATGCAGGGACATTGGCGGAGTAACCTTCCGCTATTAACGCACAACCCCCGATACCTGCTGGTGTTGTATGGCTATGCCGGCTTTTTCTGTACATCAAGGCACCGCCCGTCGGCGTGGTTTTACCATGCTGGAGTTGCTGGTTGTGATCGCGATCCTGATCGTGGCGATGCTTGTGTTCGCCACGTTTCTCGGGCCGGGCGCTACGGGCCCCGCCCTTGAGCGCAACGCCCGCAGCATTCGCGCCATGGTTGCGAACGTGCGCCAGAACAGCAGTGTGCGCAAAGTCCACTCTGAGCTGGTTGTTGATTACAAGAACGACCAGATCGTTGCACTCGCCCGCCGCCGCCTCGTAACGTTCGCCTTTGAGGGCGGACAGTGGTCGCTGGGCAGTGGTAACGTGATCGCAAGCACCGGCGGTGACGCGGCCCACGAAGACAGCCGCACCTACCTGCTGCGCGACGGCGGCGCGCTTGATCTGCCGGACAACCAGTCGTCGTTCACGATCCCGTGGATGGAGCAATACGACGTCGCCGGTGACTACGAAGGCATTGCCGTATCGTTCGATTACTTCCCGCTGGGTGCGGGCTCGACGCTGGTATCCATGGGCAGCGTCTTCACGATCAGTGTCGCCGAATCTCGCTCGAACAGCGTTCGTCTTGCGCTCAGCAGTGGTGGCGTGACCGTCGTGGCCGAGTCGTGGATCGCGCTGTACCGCTGGTGCACCGTCGAGATTGCGGTCAGTCGATATGGCGTGAGCCTTTACGTGGACGGGCGCGTCAACGAAGGCGTATTGCCTGACAGCGGCTTCAGCGTGCCTTCGG
>JAGQRE010000228.1 GCA_020425695.1 Planctomycetota bacterium | reverse complement strand
CAACTCAAACCCCACGACGCGGTTACCTCCACCGTTCTGGCTTTGATCGTACTCGTACTCAGGGCGCAGCCCGGTACTCGTACTCGTACTCGAAAGGACCGTGATGACCGAACCAACTTTCGACCACGAGCGGCTGGACGTGTACCGCCTGTCAATCGAGTATGTCGCCCGCTCATATCGAATCGCCAAGACCCTGCGTGGGATCCATCGACCGGCCCGAGACCAATGGCTCCGTGCCGCCCAATCCATTCCGCTGAACATTGCCGAGGGCAACGGCAAACAGAGCTTGAAAGACAAGAGTCGATTCTTTGAAATCGCCCGTGGTTCCACGTTAGAATGTGCTTCGATCCAGGATGTCCTGCGAGTTTGCGATGGAATCGATGACGAATCCAACCGGCGCGGTAAATTAGACCTGAAACGGATCGTCTCGATGCTGACTCGACTGATCCAGCGAAGTCAATCGGTTGCCGAAGACGCATTCGAGTACGAGTACGAGACGAGGACGAGTACGAGTACGAGTACGAGTACCGCGATGCTGAGTACGAGTACGAGGAGCAGCCGGAAAAACGAAACAGCCAGAACCAAGATCGGGATAGGGGCCCGGTTGCCCGGGCGCCCTCCCACACCACCTAGCATGCGGATCCGCACTAGGCGGTTCGTCTCAGTGGAGCAAGCTGACTCCAAAGATCTGAAAGGCTAAGCAGTCCAAGTTCTGTCAGCCACTGTGTCGTCAAGGCCATCGAAAGGCCAATGGTCTTGGACATTCGCCAAGGACCTTTGCGACTAAAGCCGTGGCAGTAGGCTTCGTGTTCTCGAACGCCGAGTTGTTTGAGCTTTTGGATGCGTGTCCTTGGATTTCGCCACTGCTTCCAAATGCAGGCTCGTAGGCGGCGACGAAGCCACTTGTCGAGCTTACCAAACTCGCTCTGGCGTTGATCCAACGCGAAGTAACCTATCCAACCGCGAAGGTAGCGATTCAGTTCGAGCAATCGATGACGCGTTGATTTACCGTGGTTTCGGTTCAGCAATGCACGCGACCGCTGTTTGAACTTCTTCATGTTCTTCGGGCTGACTCGGATTTGGCCGCCGTAACCGTGGAATTGGAAGCCGGCAAATTCGACTCCGTCCGTGCTACAGGTGCGACTTTTCTGGAGATTGACCACCAGTTTCAGTTTCCCAGTCAGGTACCTACTCACGCTACGGAACACACGTTCGGCGGCGATTGCCGTCTTAGCAAACACTAGGAAATCGTCCGCGTAGCGTACGAATTTCAACCCGCGAGCTTCCAGTACTTTGTCAAAGTCATCCAATAGGATGTTGGCTAGTAATGGCGACAAGGGGCTGCCTTGCGCGGTGCCCTCGTGAGAGGCTTGGATCAAACCCTCGACCATCACGCCCGCACGCAGATAGCGACCGATCAGTCGCAGCAGTCGTTTGTCATGGACCTTCCGCGCGACGCGAGCCAGAAGAACATCGTGTTGCGCGCGATCGAAAAATTTCGAAAGATCCATATCGACACAATGACGATAGCCTTGGCGGATCGTGCGTTGTATCTGCTTGATGGCTCCGTGTGCTGAGCGATTGGGTCGATAGCCGAAACTCGATTCTGAAAAGTCAGGATCGAATATCGGTGTCAGGACTTGTGAGATAGCTTGCTGAATGAGCCTTTCAATCACGTTTGGAATTGCGAGATTGCGCTCACCGCCATCTTGCTTAGGAATGGTCTTACGTCGGGCCGGACCCGGATCGTAAGTCCCTTCCAGAAGTTGTCGTCGAATATTGGGCCAGTGTTGATAAAAGTAGTCTGGGAGCTCGTTGATCGTGACGCCGTCGGGCCCAGGGGCGCCGCCATTGGCACGTACTTTCTTCCAGGCTGTCAACATGTTGTCCCAAGCGACAATGCGTTCCATCAGATTCTGTGAAATCGAGCCCAAGGCTGGCTTGTCCGTGTCCGCCACATTCGATTGGCCTCGCTGAGGTTCTTCTGCAAAGCAACTGGCCAACGCTTCATGGCTGAAGTCGATGTTCGGTCGCTTGGCTTTCGGACGACGTGAGGTCACGGATAGTTCTTCCTTGTTCTCTAAGACGTTTGGTCCTTCCCGTCTCGATTGGATTTCGAGAATCGGTACTACGACCGCTGCTGACTTCTGTGAGCACGATTCGAGTTACCCCGGTTCGTCCCGCCTTTCAGCCGCAGTTGCTTACTCACGGGTACGCCCACAGCTCTCCCCAGATAAGAACGTGAACTGTCCCTGCCCAAGCTCCCCATCTACCTACACTCCGTCTTCCAGTTCGGTTTCGTGTTGCACGGCACACTCACCTGGAGCTGTCGGCCTCAGATGTGGTTTCTGTTCGTAGCCTGGCAGGTCTTGGCGTGAATGTGTCCGGGTGGCGATGATCAGACCCGGCGCTTACGCACACATTCGCAGGCTTCCTCCCCACGGTTCGTCACCTCCCCGCAGTTGCCCTCGCCTCGTACTAATTTCTTATGAGCTATTCATCTGGTATGATGACTCCCAAAGAAATACTGGAACTAAGTACAGGGGACTGGTTCCCGAAGGAATGGCACCCCACAAGTTCACGCCCATGCTGGGCGTACCGTTGCAACGGAAGCCGCCGAGCCTGACCAACTTGCTAACAAATCCAACCCGGCGGCTCCGTTAACGCCATCGTTATCCGTGACATACGATGATGCTCTAT
>JAGQRE010000227.1 GCA_020425695.1 Planctomycetota bacterium | reverse complement strand
TTGTTCAGCGAAGAATCCAGCGCGTTCGAAACCAAGAACGCCATGGACGCGATTCCGGAAAGCGCCAAGCCGGGCGCCGCGCCTTTCGCCGTGGGCATCAACGAGGCGTTCGCCTGTTTCGTGAACGCGTCTACGGAGGACACGCCGAAGTCGATTCTTGATTCCACGGCACAGTTCGTCGGGCGGCTGATGCCGGGCGTGCGCGTTTGCATCGCTGTTGCAGGACATGACGGCAACGCCAAGGGGCGCGCGTTCTTCAACTTCATCAGCGGTACGCCGATGGATGAACTGCCGGCGAATTTCCTCAGCACCGCAAACAAGCTGCTGGCCCCGCGCGCGCGTACCCAGGTCAAGCCGCGCACGGCCGCGCATCCGCCTTGCGTGTACATCCCATTGAAAGCTGGCGAGCGCGTAAGCGGCGTGCTGTACGTTGAGCGCGAATCGAAAGACGCCGACATTTCGGAAACACAGGTCGAGTTGCTTGAACACGTCGCCAACGTCGCGGGCGTGTTGATGGGCGCGGCCGAGTCACGCCGCAACGAAGAAGAACTCGAAAACAAGATCGCCAGCTTCGAGAACGAACTTGAAAGCGTACGCAAGGAACTCGAAGCCAAGCTCGACATGCAGACGGCCGAATTGACGGCCTTGCGCATGGAAGCCGAAGGGCGCGACACGCCAAGCTGGCAACACGATTACAGCGAAATCATCGGCAAAAGTTCAGGCATGCAGGAAGTCTTCCGCATGCTGGACAAAATCACCGACCTGCCTGTGCCGGTGCTGATTCTCGGCGAGCCGGGCACGGGCAAAGAGCTGATCGCGCGGGCGCTGCATTTCAACTCAAGCCGCGCCAACAAGGGGCGCTTCGTGGCCGAGAACTGCGCCGCCCTGCCGGAAACGCTGTTCGAATCTGAGTTGTTCGGCTACGTCAAAGGCGCGTTCACCGGCGCCGAGCGCGACAAGCAAGGTCTGTTCGGCATGGCCAACGGCGGCACGATCTTCCTGGATGAAATCGGTGAGATCAGCCCGGCCATGCAGGCCAAGCTGCTGCGCGTCCTTGAGGAAGGCGAGATTCGCCCCATCGGCGGCAAGCAGACCAAGAAGGTCGATTTCCGCCTTGTGTGTGCGACCAACAAAGAGCTGTCTGAGCAGGTCCGGAAAGGGTTGTTCCGGCAGGACTTGTTCTTCCGCATCAATGTCGTAACCATCAAGTTGCCGCCCCTGCGCGAACGCAAGGAAGACATCGCCGTGCTGGTTGATCACTTCCTGAAGATCAACGCCAAAGAGGCCGGCTACCCCGACATCAAGATGGACCGTGGCGTACTTCGCGCCATGCTGAACTACAACTGGCCCGGCAACGTGCGCGAACTCGAAAACGAAGTGCGCAAGATGGTTGCCCTCAGCGACGGCAAAAAGATCGAGGCCTCGGGGCTGAGCCCCCACCTGCGACAGGTGGCGGAAGAAGAGTCGTTGGCCGAAAGCGGCGCGTCGCTGAAAGATGTCGTCGAAAGTGTTGAAAAACGAAAGATCCTAGAAGCCGTCGAGCGCACCAAGGGCAACAAGTCCCGCGCCGCCGAAATGCTCGGGCTGTCGCGCCTGGGGCTGCGCAAAAAGATGGAACGCTACGGGCTCGGCGACTAGATCTGTAGGCAACAGTTCCTCTCGCCATGTTCGCAAAGTACGCCATAAGGCACGCCATGGAAGAACGTGTGTTTCATTGCGAAGAAGACCGGATTGCCGCTGACGTTGTCGAAGTCGCGTATCGGGTACACAACGAACTCGGTCCGGGGCTGCTTGAAAGCGCCTATTCGCAGGTACTCTGCTACCTGCTGAGACAAAAAGGCTATGACGTCGAAACCGAAGTTTCCGTGCCTATTCAGTTCGACGGGCTTAGAATAGCGACAGGCTACCGAGCCGACGTAATCGTAAACGGGCTCGTAATTCTGGAGCTGAAAGCGGTCAAAGACATTGAAGACCTGTTCCTGCGCCAGTTGTTGACCTATGTACGGCTTGCGGGAAAGCGTCTGGGATTGCTGGTAAACTTTGGCGCGGCAAGCATGAACAAGCAGATCAGACGAGTCGCGAACGGGCTACCGGAAACCTAATGGCGACACTGGCGAACATGGCGAGAGGCTGGAACCAAATGCGAACCACCACTGCAATCGTAGTTCTGTTGGCGGCTCTCTTCGCGAGTGTTTCGTACGCCCAGATCTTTCCGCGTATCGAGAAGGAAGACGTCAAGAAGCGCATCGCGACCGGCAGCGCTGAGCCCGAAGCCAAAGACGAACCCGAGCCTGAAGACACACCCGAAGACACCGACGTTGACGGCGACAAGGCACTCAAGCGCTACAACGAACTGCTTGACAGCTACCTCAAAGACGAGCGCGCACAAAAGAAGGCCTCAACCAAACATACCGACGAGCTGCATGTTTCCATTCGCGACTACTTCGAAGGCGTCTTCCTGCTGCGCATGGGCATGTACAAAGAGGCCGAGCGCAAACTCAAAGACGTCGGCGTAGACGTAAAACGCGAGAAGGAAATCAAGTCACCTGAGTTGCAGAAGCAGGCCGACGAAATCAAGAAAGGCATCGCCTACTACCAGCGCATGATCGCCGTCGTGATGCAGCACTGGGACGACTTCAAAACAGAAGAAGACGCCGAGGCAGCCTGGGCTAAAGCCAGCAAAGACGGCATCGAAGTTCGCTCCGAGCTCGAGAAGCTGATCAAAAACGGCAAGGCCGCGGAAGATTCAAA
>JAGQRE010000226.1 GCA_020425695.1 Planctomycetota bacterium | reverse complement strand
TGTTCGCATTCGACGAGTTGGGAATGACCGGGTCGACCGGATGGGTGGATCACGGTCCGCAGGCCAGCCAAACACAGATCGATGTCACCGCTGCCGGTGCTGCACATGATCTGGGGGCAGGCAACTCCGCCGGGGCGGTCACGATCCTCACCGCGGCCGATGAGATCGGTTGGGGCAAACCAGCTGGTTCAGCAACCGTTGCGGCAACCATTCACGGTGATTCTTCGAAGGCCACCGTGTTCGGTTATGACACGAGTGACACGATGTCGAGCGGTACTGCACCCGCGCGTCGTGTGGGCATGTGGATGTACCGTGTATCAGACAACCTGATCAACACAGCCGGCTGGGAGTTCTTCGACGCCGCAGTCAACTGGGCCGCCAACATCACCGGCGGCAGTACAGGATCCACGAACATCACATGGTCCTACCCCAATCTCCAGGGTTCGATCGCAGTTCAAGCCGATAACACCGGGACCCAGACTTCGGGCACGCACGTGTACACACCCGACGGTGTACCCACCGCTGGCGGACTCCCCGACACCCGACCCGGCGAGATGGATGACACGTGGCTCGGCGCTCACGCACGACCGCTCGAACACGCCACCGGGCTCCAACCCGTCATCGAAATGGGAGCCCGCCAATACCACCCGGTACTAGCCAGATTCCTCGAAGTAGACCCGATCGAAGGGGGACTACAGAACGACTACGGATACGTCACCGATCCGTCCAATCAGGTCGATACACGTGGGGCTGCCGGCCACCTTGCCTGCCAGGCCGGCTTCACGTTGAGCCCGCAATACGGAACCGTGAACGGTCAGTTCGGACGATTGTGCATCAAGTGGAAGGACCGATGGCGCATTACGAACCACTTCACGGTCTCGAACAGCATTGGCGTAAGGTTTGGTTTGGCAACAAACAAACCTGTCAGGGTCACGGTCCATGACTTGACATATCTTCCAGGCCGTTTCTCACTGGGAGCTGGACGTAGTGGAAATTGCGCGTGGCTGTCGGTTGGTGTTGGCAGTCACTCCTGTCGCTTGCACGCCACATTCACATCATTCATCGACGTCTCGATACTATGGTCGTACGCAGCAACGGCACACTGTGGGATCTGGTGCCGCGCTGTCCTTCCAACTTTTGGCGTCACGATCGCGGTTCTTGAGCAGGTTCCAGTTGCAGTTACTCTGGCGACATGCCTTCCTGGACCATCTCGCGTATCGGTCAACTCATGTACTGTGAAATGATTGCCATTCAACCCTTCCGCATCCTCCGCCTGGGCCGTTCCATCGCTTGCGCCCTGCTCGTGGCTGTACTCACGTCTGGGTGCGGACGGGGATCAATGGAAGACACCGTCCTCGGAGGCGACTTGCACACGACCACCAGCACAGAGGATTCCCTCGCCAAGGCGAAGCGCATGTGCTCCAGCTTCACCCCACCCGGCAATCCGGATGCTGAACTATTTGGCTTTCAGATGACGACGTTAGCGGACGTAAATAGGTCGCTGTCCATATTCAACGCCGAACCGATCAATCCGAACGCCTTCGAAGACGGTGCAGTTACCACTACTTCTCCAATTGCACGGTGCAGCTACCTTGGTGAAGTCAGCGCCGCTTCACCAACAACGATTTGTGAAGACGGCTCTGAGTACGCTCTGGAGCAGCCGCTGCAGTTCCTCGTCTCCGAGGCCGGAGCTGGCGTTGCGGAGGGAACGGAATACCTTGATGCGATCCTAGACGTGTGTTGACCGAGCTCAACGTGGTGCCCTTCGCTCCGCTTCAGGAGGCGAGCTACAGTGTCGAACTGCGGGCCGGCGAAGCGGCACCACGAGGTGACCGCGAACCGCAACGCACCTACCGGCGACGTGATGACTGTTGTTCGTCCCAGGGCGTGGCGCTGGCTGGAGTCTCCGTGAGTTCGAGACGGAAGACGGCATGAAGTACGACCGCTTCGGCTCATTCGAGCTCAACCGTCATGGCCCGTATGGCGTGAGCGTGCTCGCGTTCGACAAGCCGCTCGTGCTCGCGATTCATCGTGAGCGACTACATCGCTGAGGCCGGCGCGGCAAGCCCATGACCTGGCACTCCCTGCTCGTCGATATCGCCCACGCCAGACACTCGGGCGGGAGGAGCACCCACTCGGGCCAACCCGGAGAGGCAATGCCATCAACGGGTGCAGAACCGCTTGCCCAAAGATGGGACAACTCCACTAGCCCCAGCGACCACCCACTTGACCCTCGCTGGGCACAAGTCCATCGCCAACGACACCACAGCTCGCCACCGACCCTGAGTGGTAGGAAGGCGGACTGGAAAGGAGGAAGAGACGAACGAAGGGAGTCGAGGCGCCCAGATAGTGGAGTCGGCTCTCGATGAGGACTGGTTTCGGAGTCGGATCCTTGGTAGCAAGCGTGCTCATTGATACGGAGTCTGGTATTCAGGTCACATGGTACTGCCTTCCATTTGTTGTCAATCTCACAATGATGAACTGGGATGCGTTGTGGAATTCTGCGCCTCAGAGAGATGACCAATCCCGACATCGGTCTAGAGATCGACTTCCTAGCGGTAGGTGAGGAATCAAGTGGCGGAGACGCCATCACGCTCAGGTACGGCAATCTCCACGGCCCGCGTTCAGAGCAGACAGTGATCGTGATTGACGGAGGATTCGTTGACTCAGGCGAGCAGCTCGTAGAGCACAGTCGAAACCACTTCAACACAGACGAGGTTGACGTGGTGGTCTCCACTCATCCTGACCAGGACCATGCTGGCGGGCTGAAGGTGGTGCTTGAAGAGCTGACCAATCCTTTGCCTTC
>JAGQRE010000225.1 GCA_020425695.1 Planctomycetota bacterium | reverse complement strand
GCCCGCCACCCTTCTTCTTGCCGGCGGCCGGGGCTATCTCACCCGGTTTGCTGCCTGCCTTCGCGGGCAACTTGCGCCCCGTGTCTTTCGATTTGTCGATCTTGGCCGTGCCCTTGGGAAGCGCACCCTTGCCCGGCAGTTTCGGGCCGGCTGCGGCGGCTTTACCCGGCAGGCTTCCCTTACCCGGCAATACTGGGCCTTTGCCAGGTAAAGTAGCCTTGCCCGGCAGTTTGGCGCCCTTGCCCGGAAGCTTCGGTCCCTTGCCCGGCAGCTTCGGCGAGTCGGCGCTTTCTTCCGCGAGCTCGTCAGCTTCGCCTTCTTCGACCATGGCCTCGGCTTCGGCCGCGAGGTCTTCTGCATCCATATCCGTGGCGGTGTCTCCGACCATCAGGTCGTTGACCGTCTCGCCCGGCATGTAGTCGCTTACGGTGTCGCTTGAATCGCCCGGGGCGTAGTCAACGGCGGTGTCGTCGATCGACGTTTCGTCGCCGTCGTGGACCGTATCGCCGGAGTCAGCGAAGTGCCCGCCGTCGTGTGTGTCGCCCCAGGTATCGCCGATGGTGTCATCAGCGCCGAGTGGCGCCGCCGGAACAACGGTCTCGCTGAAATCGACGCTTCCGCCGGTAGGTGGAACCTGTGTCTGGAAATCATCGACGTGCATGTCGCTCGTGGCGAACTCATCCTGCTGTGGCACGCCTCCGTACTGCGTGGCGAAGTCGTCGCCGTGGGGTTGACCACCCCACTGCGTTGCAAAATCGTCACCACCGCCCGTCGGGGGCGGCTGCGTTGCGAAGTCGTCGTCGTTGCCGACACCCGGCAGTGCGCGCCCCGGGCCACCCGGGCCGTCAATCGCGGACGCATCCACCTGGGTCTGGTCGACGGCATCGAGTGCGTCGAAGTCTTCCGTAGTCGGTGGCGCTGAGGCCCCACCCACCCGGAACACGCTTCCGCAAGCCTTGCATTTGATGCGCTTGCCGAACAACTCATCAGGCAGCGTGAACTCTTTGCTGCAGTTTGGACAATCAGTGACGAGGGACATGCATACTCCCGTCCGGGACTCAAGAAGCGCCAAGTTTAGCCCGTTACGGGCAAATCGCAAAAGCCCCCACCCGCCAAATCGGGGCTGTTGCAGAAGTATGACATACGACGCGACACGCGGAAGAACCCTCGAAACCGCCCTGAAAACCAAGGAAGCCGGGGCAATTCCCGGCTTCCAGAGCGTGTCCTGTGTATTGTAGCCAGCGAAACGACGCAGGGGGTCAGACCCTGTTTTCGCCCGCGTGGACTTCAAATGTACGTCTGTGTTGGCAGCGAAAACAGGGTCTGACCCCTTTAGCGGTTGCCGCGTAGCTCACCGGGGACTTCGCCGCGGTATGTTTCCGAGCCGCGGAACTCCTCAGGACTGCGCTCGAGCACGCTGACTTCAATGCTCGGGCCGTAGCTGACTGACAGGCGGTTGTAGCGGCGCGCAACCTCAACAAGCTGGTCCTGCGCATCGGCCTTGCGGCGCTGCTCAACGAAGAACAGCAGGCGGTCAGTCGCCCGGGAAAGGTCTTCAACCTGCATGAAGTACTCGTCGTACATCTCGCGGTTTTCGGGCATGCGGGGTGGCTCAAAGCGGCTGAGCGCTTTGGTGAACTCGCGCAGGCGCTCGGCGTCGGGTACCGCTTCGTCGTACTGCGCACCGATGATGTGCTTGTCGATCAATCGAACTTCGTCGCGCAACCATTCCATGGTTTCGTAGTACGTGCGCGGTTCTGTCGCGAGGCGCGTCTCTTGCGAGGCCGCACAACCGAACATCGTTACCGTCATCGAAAGCATCAACATCGCAATGACGAGCAGCTGAATCGTCTTCATGGCAGAAACCGTGATGTCTTTTGGGGGCCAGTAATTTACCGGATCGTCGCCCGGAAACAAGCGTTCAGGCGTCACGGCGAAGTCACGGCGATCTTCTTGAACCGCTCCAGAATTTCGTCGCCGGTCAACGCAAATCGATAGTTATCAGTCTGGTGGCTGTCTGCAACGCTGCCGTCAGCGCGGATAAAGAACATGGCCGGGCGCACCGAAGACAGCCCCATGGCGGGTTCTTCGTAGCGCATATCAAAAGCGTCGATTGCGACAAATTCAGGGTCGGCCAGTGCCGGATACTTCAGCCCGAGCTTCTCCGCGGTGCTATGCAGATTCTCAGGCTTGTCCGGTGTGATGACAACGATCTCGCCACCGAGTTTCTGCACTTCGTCATAAACTGAGTTGGCGACCGCCATCTCATGCACGCAATACGGTCAGAACACCCCTCGTGCAAAGAAGATGATGTGCGGCTTACCGCGCAGGCTAACGTCACTCACGAGCTCGCCGTTTTGATCCGCCAACTCAAATGCGGGGATCGGCTTGTCAGCAGGCATCTCAACAGGTGTCGGCAAGTCGTACGTGTAGTCCAGCACGAAATACGACATCACGCCGGTGCCACCCAGTGAGAACAGCAGCATCAGGATCATCGCCGACTTCGCCATGAAACCCTTGCCATATCGCAGGTACTGCACCGTCCCCAGCAACGACCAGCCAGCACCCAGGAACATCACAATCAGCCGCGGCCAATCGCCCTCACTTAGCACCGGCAATTCCGGCGCGTTCGGGAAGAACAACGCCGAAGCCACTGCAACCAGCACACAGCCAAGCAGTGCGACGATGGCGGCCATTCCCATTATTCGTCCTCAAGTACGGCCTTGTCGCCGACCTTCACCGCGCCGCCTTTGACGACGGCGCACATCAAACCAACGTGCCCGACGAAGTGGCTGATCTTGATGCCTTCCAC
>JAGQRE010000224.1 GCA_020425695.1 Planctomycetota bacterium | reverse complement strand
TTCTCGCCAAGGTCTGGGGGTTCGATTACTACGGCACCGACCGCACGGTAGACAACTTCATCAACAAGCTGCGTCAGAAGGTTGAGCCCGACATCAACGACCCAGGCCATATCCTGACCATGCGCGGAAGCGGCTACAAGTTTCTGCGCTAAACCCTAGAATACGGCCAAATCAATCAAGAGCCCCCGACCAAGGTCGGGGGCGTTATCTTCCCGCCAAGGCTACTCCCATCATGAAGATTGCAATCCTGTCGCAAGGCCCGCGCCTATACAGCACCCGTCGTTTGCGAACCGCCGCCGAAGCGCGGGGGCACAAGGTGCGCATCCTTGACCCGCTGAAATTTTCGATCGACGTCGAGAAGCGCAACCCGCACGTCTACTACAAAGAAAAACGCGTCGAGAGTTTCGACGCAGTCATCCCGCGCATTGGCGCCAGCGTCACTTTCTTCGGCACGGCCGTCGTGCGTCAGTATGAACAGATGGGCGTGTTCTGCCTGAACACCAGCAGCGCGATCACCACCAGCCGCGACAAACTGCGGGCGTTCCAGATATTGAGTCGCCACAACATCGGCATCCCGAAGACTTCCTTTGTACGCCAGCGTTCAAGCGTGATGCCCGCCATTGAGCGCGTCGGCGGCGCGCCGGTAATCATCAAACTGCTTGAGGGCACGCAGGGCATCGGCGTGATTTTGGCCGACAGCAACAAAATCGCCGAGGCCATTGTCGAGACGCTGCAAAGCACGCGGCAGAACGTCTTGATCCAGAACTTCGTCGAGGAATCCCGCGGCACCGACGTGCGCGCGTTTGTCGTCGGTGGTCGCGTTGTCGCAGCCATGCGCCGCAGCGCCAAAGGCGGCGAGTTCCGCAGCAACGTCCACCGGGGCGGCGAAGCCAAGCCGGTTACGCTGGACCCCGAGTACGAACGCACAGCCGTCATGGCCGCGCAGATTCTCGGGCTGCGCGTGGCCGGCGTTGACATGCTTGAAGGCAAGAACGGCCCGCAACTGATGGAAGTGAATAGCTCGCCGGGGCTCGAAGGCATTGAAGCCGCGACGGGCGTTGACGTGGCCGGTGAGATCATCCAGCACATTGAAGAGCAGGTTCAATTCCCCGACATGGACATCCGCCAGCGCCTGACCCTCGAAAAGGGCTACGGCGTGGCGGAGATACCGATCGGTCCGGATTCAGAGTTGGTCGGCAAAACGATCAAGGAGTCAGGACTCCGCGACCGCGACATTCTCGTACTCAGTATCATCCGCGAAAGCCAGACCATCCCGAACCCCAAGACTTCTCGTGAGATACTCGCCGGCGACCGCATTCTGTGCTACGGAAAACTGCTATCGATGAAGACCCTGTTTCCGCTACACCCGTGGCCGAAGAAACGCTCGCGACGTACATCCAAGCTGCCGACTCAGAGGTAGCGGGCTATTGCTCAATGACAACGTCAGGCCGGGACTTCCTGAATTCGGCCACTGCGGCCTTCGTCGCTTTGTCGTCGCTTACGTGCAGGACCAGCTTTTTGAGGGTCCTGATTTTCGCGACCTGTTCCAGGCGTGAGGCGTTCAGTTCATAGAACGCATACAGCTCAAGCGTTTCCAGCGCCGGCATATCGCCTAGGCACTCGAACTCGGCGTCGCCGACCCGGCCTGCAAGGCTCAACATCTTCAGTTGTTTGTAGGCGGTTAACTGCTCGAACGACTTGGCATCGATACGGTACGACTGGCCCCAGCACCCCCACCGGATCACGTTAACCTCAACGCCCCAGACGTCTTCCGGCAGTTGCGCTACGTGGTCACTCTCAGTGATCTCGGCTACGGAGTGACCGTCACGCTTCGCCCAGTGGATCGAACCGTACCCCGGCTCGGAGGGCGCGGGCCTTGGCACCCGCCTCGTGTCCGGCTTCTTGTCGGAGGGCGCAGGTGTGGTGTCTGCCGGAGCCGGTTGCCTTGGTTGCTCTTTTGGCGCGGGTGTCGGCGGGTTTTCAACAGAATGAACTGCCTCGCCGCAACCGGCCAGCAGCATCAACGTCGCGATACAAAGTAGAATGCGCATCGAAAGCCTCCGGCAGTATGACGCATCCGACGCCTGCCGGGTTCCGCCTACTTCAACAGAGTTTTCACGCGCTTTCGAAGCCAAGGCAGCACGTCGGCTTCAAACCACGGGTTGCGCCTCATCCAGTTGGTACTTCTCCAGCTTGGGTGTGGCGTGGGCAAGTACTCCGGCGTGAACTCCCGCCACGCCTTGACCGTCTCAACCAGTGTTCGCTTACGAGTATCCGCAAGATAGTGCGCTTGCGCGTACATACCCGTCAGCAGCGTCAGCTCAACCCGTGGCATATGCTTCAACAACTCTGCGTGCCACAAAGGAGCACACTCAGGCCGGGGAGGCGCATCGCCACCCTTGTCGCGTTTGCCGGGATAGCAGAACCCCATTGGCATCAACGCGAACATTGCGGGGTCATAGAACTGCTCGCGGGTTACACCCAGCCAGCTTCTCAACTGGTCGCCGCTGCGATCATTCCATGGCACTCCGCTTTCGTGGACTGCCGTTCCGGGCGCTTGCCCGACAATTAGAATTCGCGCCCTGCTGCTGACTTGCACTACCGGGCGTGGCCCCAAAGGCAGGTGCGCCTCACACTCACGGCACGCATCAACGCGCTTCAATAACGCCGTAAGCGCGCGGGGTTCAGGCATGGGCTTCCGCCAACTCAATCAGCTTGGCCTCAACATTGTCGGCCAATTGCCGAATGAACGCAGGGTGTGTGTTGACGGCCTCCGCGGCGGCGAACGGAAGCTGCAATTCGTCGGCCTTCTCT
>JAGQRE010000223.1 GCA_020425695.1 Planctomycetota bacterium | reverse complement strand
CAAGGCCTTCCGAAGTCCTTGTCTTACGACCAATTCGTAGCACTCGTTGTGTCGTTGCGTGTGGCAGTTCAAGCCGTGGGAACCGCGCCCTACACAAACATTCACTTTGATACCGTCATCGACGCCGCGTAGAGTGTTGGCTCCCGACAAGGAGACAACCATGCGCGTCTGCCTGATTCTGCTGGCCGCTGTACTTGCATGCGCCTGCGATGCCGAGACGTTCTATGTCGACCCCGCTAACGGCAAAGCCTCGAACAACGGCTCCAAAAATACACCATGGAACACACTTGAAGACGTCGTGAACAGCGGACTGCTGCGCAATGTCAAAGGCGGCGACACGATCCTCCTGCGCAGTGGCTACCACGGGCGTGTCGTCATCAGCGGTGACAACGAAGAAGTCATCACCATTGCCAACGACGATGGGCACAAGCCGAAGCTCAGTTACTTCGAAATCACCAGCGGCAAGAAGTGGCATATCAAAGGGCTTACGATCAGCGCCAGTTTTGGTGAGCCGTACAAAGGCGACATGCTCAAGTTCGCCGACGGCGGCGACAGCGGTGAAATCACCGTCGAGGACTGCTTCGTCTACAGCACACTTGACACGTCAAGCTGGACCGCCGAGCAATGGATGAAGGCTAACTCAGGCATCACCATGGGGCGCCACGGCAAAGGCCACGTCCTGCGCAACAACTACGTGATGAACACGCGCTTCGGCATCGCCCTGTGCGCCGAGGAATCGTTATGCGAAGGCAACGTCGTTTCGCATTTTTCGGGCGACGGCATCCGCGTTACGCGCGACGGGCTGACGGTGCAGCACAACGTGATCCGCAACATCTACGTAAGCGCAAAGGACGGCGACGACAACCACGACGACGCCATCCAGTGCTTCCTCTTTAACAAGGGCACCGGCACCGTGCGCAACGTGACCATCCGCGAGAACCTGGTCATCATGCGCGAGGATGAAAACCAGAAGTGGCCTGCGAACATGCAGGCTATCGGCTTTTTTGACGGCCCGCTCATCAGCTTTCTGGTCGAAGGCAACGTCATCAACACCAGCCACTGGCACGGCGTTTCGTTGTATGACGCACAAGACTGCAAGATCCTGAACAACGTCGCCTACACGCAGTGGACTGAAGAAAAGCTGCGCCCCTGGGTGCAGCTCGGCAGCAAGGGCAAGGGCGAAATCACCGGCAACCAGGTGAATGGCAACTACGCCTACAGCTTCGACTTGAAGAACGACAAAGGCGTAATCGCCGAAGACAACGCCAAGCCGACGGAAGATATCTACACCAAGCGCAAGGCTGAGCTACTTGAGTTGATCGAGGAGAAGTACGGCAAGCTACACCCAAGCGCCGGGTTCAAGCGCGTTGGGCTTGAGAAACCGCGCTGGGTGCGAGGCACGGTTGTTGACGGCGCCATCGATGTGGTTGAGCAATACCTGAATCAGGACAAGCTGATCGTTCTGTACGTCTTCACTATCGATGACAACGAAAGACGCGACATCGCCGCCTGCCAGGATTTCGAGTGCGAGATACTGAGCGACGAAGAAGTCGGCAAGCTGCTTGATGAGTGCGTCACGGTTGGGGTTGCCCTCGACGATGACATGCCCCGCGACGTGCGCAAACGCTACGCCATCGGCAGCAAGGTACCTGAAATTGTGATACTAAACCCCGACGGCAGCGAAGCCTGGAGCGGTAAACCAAGCAGCGCAAAAGCGCTGATCAAGAAACTCGAAGACGCTGCAGAAGACCTGAACGGTAAGGACGACTGATCACGGAGTTTGCCATGCGCGTACTCATGCTCGTATCTGCCATCCTCTGTGCCAGCGTTGCCTCGGCTGCGGACTTTTACGTGGACCCTGTCAACGGCAGTGCAGGCGGTACGGGCACGCTGGGCGACCCGTGGCTGACATTGCAGCAGGTCGTCACGGACAACCTGATCGAGAGTCGCGAGTGGGATGCTTATCCGTACACCACCAGTTCAGTCCTGCAACCAAAGAACAGCGGCGCGCCGATCAAGGCCGGCGACACGGTCTGGCTGCGCAGCGGCTATCACGGCGAGTTGATTCTCAACGGCTATTACAACACCAGCGCGATCACGATCCGCGCCGAGCCCGGCAACACACCCGAACTCAGCCGCGTGAGCATTATCGGCGCGAGCAACTGGGTACTCGACGGACTCTCCATCAGCCCTTCACGCGCCACGACCTACGTCCAGCAGACCATCATTACAATGCGCGACGATGGCTTCTGGGGCCCGGCCGATCAACTGACCGTGCGCAACTGCGACGTCTTCAACGTCGACGACGCGAGCGGATGGTCTGCGCAGGACTGGATAGACAATGCTTCCACGGCGTTTGACGTGCGGTCAAACGATAGCGAACTGGCGGACAATACCGTCCGTAACATTCGTTTCGGCATCTCCGTAACAGGCGCAAACGTGCACGTGCACGGCAACACCGTAGAGAATTTCTCCGGCGACGGCATGCGCGGGCTCGGTGACTACGACGTGTTCGAATACAACATCATCAAGAACGGTCTGGATGTCGGCGATGGAAACCACGACGACGGCTTCCAAAGCTGGAGCGTCGGCTCGGGCGGTGTCGGTACAGGCTCGGTCTATGGGCTGGTTCTGCGCGGCAACACGATCATCAACCATGAAAACCCTAGCCACCCGCTACGTACAACCCTGCAAGGCATCGGCTGCTTTGATGGCTGGTTCGAGGACTGGGTCATTGAGAACAACGTCGTGATCACCGACCACTGGCACGGCATCACGTTGCTGGGTGCAAAGAATTGCCGCATCGTGAACAACACGGTAATCGACCTCTACACCGGCACGCCCGGCCCTTCATGGATTCAAGTCGGACACCACAAGACACTGGGCCCCAGTGAAAACTGCGTCATCCGCAACAAC
>JAGQRE010000222.1 GCA_020425695.1 Planctomycetota bacterium | reverse complement strand
GTTCGATGTACTTCACGGGCACTCCATAAGCCAGATCAGTTTGCGGATTGATTGCAGTTCCACCAACCAAGAACGGCGCGAAATCTGTTAGCGATCCAGGAGTAAAAACCGCGTTCCTCAACTGCTGCTTAACATTTGCATGCGCGTAAAACTTCGCAGTTGCTCGCGAGGCGATCGGCATCAAGTCGATCATGTTGTCAACGTTTTTGAAAACAACGGTATCGGCTGCCTGTCCACTCTCTTTCGCAACGGTAATAAGCGCCGCTGAATTCAGGATCCCCAAACACTCACCGGCTCCGGTTCCTCCAATGATTTCATCGCCAAGCTTCCACCCCATTTCTGAAGCAAAGGCGCTTGGTAGCCAGCTTTCGAGCATTGGAACATCATCAAGCATCTCTTCCGTGAGGTACGTAACACCCTCGATCGCTTCGACCTTAAGATCTTCAACTCGATACTTGGCTTGACTTGCGGTAACGCTTCCGGCTTCTTTGCGTCGGTAGACTTGAATTCCACCAAACCGCGATCCTGTTGCTCTGGAGGTTTCATCAAATAGAGAAATAGAAACCGAGGATTTCGATGTTTTAATCACTCGGCAATCGCTTACAATATCATTTGCTGCAAGCTGCTGAGTCTCTAGCATCTCGATGTGGTCGGTCTGAAGTAGGAATCCACCCTCAGATCCAACGCTGGAATTTGCGCCAAGCGCCGCACGGGTTGACTTTTGCAAGCCTTCAAGCTTCTCACTCATCCCAGCGCCGCGACCGTGCGCGATCACGTCTCTAATGCACTCACCCAATCCACCGCGATTTCCTGCTGAGTATCCGCGATACTCGCCGTTTTCGTTGTGCTTATCTTCGCGAACAACCTGAATCCGTGGGGGTTCGCTAGTAACCTGATCAAGATCTCGCGCTTTGGCTGCTACGCCCTCCGCTCTCTCTGCTCGCTCGATCATCTCCTCAAGCTGCTTGGATCGTTTTTCGAGTTTGTCCCACTCTTCTTTTTCAATCTCGTTAAAGTCGCGGGTTTCTCCGTCTACCTCGCACGCTTTCAAAAGGCCGCGCATCTGCTTTGCCACGTCCTCCAGTAATTTTCTAAGTTGTTCTAATCCCATTTCTTAAATCTCTCGAAAAAAGTTAAGAACACGATCAGCAAAGCAAGGCCGAACGTGATAAAATTTAATTTGTTGTGAATTTTGAGTTGAAAAGTGGATCGCAATAGCGCCAAGGCCGAAGATCTCGGCCCTTTTCAGGTAATTTCAGATTGACGCTATTGTTGACTAGGAACAATACCCCTAACGGAGTGAGAAAACTTTTCGCTTTCGATCTAGGTGTCTTAAGAATGTTTTGTAACGAGAGAGATCTGGAGCTTCGCCGCTTGCCTGTCGTAGTCGCTCATCTAGATTTGTTTCTCTGCTCTTGATCCTTTCTTCGATAGAACTTGATGTTTCTTTGTAAAAAGGCCAAGTAACATGGGAAACATCGAATAACTCGATTTCTTTAATAGTAAAGTGTGGGCGATTGTCTCGAATCTCCACATCTTCATCTAGGATATAAAATCCAAAAGACATCTGCTTGATCACTCCAGATCGAATATTAGCAATCAAATCTCTTGCAATTGTTGTGTCTGGTGGTGTGCAACGTGTCTCTAGTCCTGCATCGGTGTCCTCGAGGGTTAAAGTGTCCGGGGTCCGTCCTACGATCAAGTTCGGATCGTGGTTAAAAAGACAAACGCAATCATTTTGTTTTTCTGGATCGGCGATCCGCTCAAGCGTTTTAGTTGCCGCGCCTGCTTTGATTTCTTCAGTGAAAAATCCACCGTCACCCACAACGCCATAAACGATCGCAGTACCCAAGATGGCGGGTAGGGCGTCGCCATCGCCCTCAGCTCTAAGATTTTGACAGTCAAAACGCGCATAACGAACAACTCTTTTACTCATCTTCGTCCTCTTCCTTAAAAAAATCTTCGATTAGTAGTGTGGCGTATAAACTCGCCTGTTTTTCCACTGCGGCAAGCCATCGATCGCCGTGCTTTTCGTCGATCCCGCCCTCTGTGATCCACTCCGCGATTTCACCGCAACGATCCGCGCAATAAACATCAAGAAACGGTTCCAAAACGTTGCTTTTTCTGCGATTAAAGGCCGTTTTTAGCGCGTCCAAAACCGGTTCTAGCTTGTCGCGCATGAGTTTTTGATGCTTTTCATAGTACGATTCTGCTTGTTTCATAGCGTCCTCTTTCTTCAAGCATCGCCGAATATTCTTAACTTCTAGCGCTGAAAGGTCCGAAAATGCACGTTTTAACTGTGAAAAAAACGCGCTTTTTGTGCGAATTTCACTAGGGTTTACGCTATTTTGTTGTGGATCCGCTGGTGGATCTTGAGTTGTTACGCTCATTACGTTACTTGCTGGGATTAGGTTGTGGCTCAGTAGCGGCTCATCTCCGACCTCGTGATCGATCGGATTCTCATCGAGCATTTGACGGCCCTCGTTGATGGTTTTGAGCCCGTATTGCATCTGCTGGACAATTGCCTCGGTCCTGCTCTTCAAATCACCGCGTAACAGCGATGAAACGTTAAAACGAACATAAAGATCTGAATCTTCAATCCCCAAAAGCTGGCGCTTAATAGCTCTTTCCCAGCGAACGATCCAAGGTTGAATGGTGTACTGAGTAAAAACAATTGCAAGCTGTTCAGAGCTTGCAAAGGTCATACCCTTGTCCATCTGTTGAATAAACATTGGTGGCATGCGCCACAATCGCGCAATGTCCACCACGCTCAGTTGCATAAGCTCAGCATATTGAGCCTCTTCAAGTTTCGATTGAAAGGGCAGATACTCCGCGCCGCCCTCGAGCAATCCGATTTTTCCCGCGTTCGACGATCCCATTACAGTTTTAAAGGAATCAACAAACGATTTTCGGGCCTCATCATCTACA
>JAGQRE010000221.1 GCA_020425695.1 Planctomycetota bacterium | reverse complement strand
CTTGGCGAGGGCATCATTCGTGATCAGCAGAACACTGGCCGGCCAGTCGGCGTTGGCATTGATTGCAATGGTGTGGCCCGGTGAGTCCTCGTCAGTTTCCTGGGCCAGTGGACTGGTCGCAGGAAGCGTCCACGACACGGCAAGCAACCCGCAAATCGCAATCGCTGCGACGAGCGCATGTTTGGTCAAAGTCGGCATAACGCCTCCGGTTGTGGCCCGCTCAGTTGAGGGGCCGCAGCATACGGCCGCGTGACAAGAGTTGCAATCGCTGTGGGCCCCGGTGTGCCTGCGTCCTGAGCAACCGATGGTCTAGAGCTGCCTCACATGGTGATGACGATTTTTCCGCCCGGGTGGCCCTGTTCGAGATAGCGGATTGCGTCGGGCACCTGGCTCAAGGGAAACGTTTTGCTGACTACGGCGGTGATCGTGCCGGCCTCGGCGAGTTCTTTCACATGCTGCAAGTCTTCGGGGTTCTCCATTGAGACGAATGTGGTGAGCTTCTGGCTGACGAAGGGTGACAGCATCATCGCGCGAAGCTGGCGATCGACGCCGCCGATCCAGCGCCCGCCATTTTCACCGCCGACGATCACGAGCATGCCCTTCGGCGTGAGCGCGCGCCTGAGCTGCGACAGCGACCGGTTGCCGGCGATGTCGAGGATTACGTCGTACTTGCGCCCGCCGTCGGTGATTTCCTCGCGGGTGTAGTCGATGACGTGGTCTGCGCCGATGGCAAGGACGCCCTCAATGTTTCGGGTGCTTGCGACACCCGTGACTTCGGCGCCGTATGACTTGGCAATCTGCACGGCAAACGACCCGACACCGCCGGATGCGCCGATGACCAGAACCTTCTGGCCGGGCTGGACTTTGGCTACGTCGCGTACACCCTTTAGCGCGGCCAGCGCGGAAACAGGCAACGCGGCTGCTTGCTCGAAGCTCAGGTTCGAGGGTTTGAGCGCCAGCTTGTCCTCACGGATGCTTGCGTACTCGGCGAATGCTCCGGCGCCGATGGCGGTGCCGAAGACTTCATCGCCCCGCTTGAAGCGCGTGACGTTCTTGCCGACGGCTTCAACGACCCCCGCCAGATCCATGCCGGGGATTCGAGTCTTGGGCGCGCACAACCCGAAGCCGGCAATGCGGATGAGATATGGCAACCCGGTTACGACGTGCCACACGCCGCGATCAACGCCTGCCGCGTGGACGCGCACCAGTACTTCGTTGTCACCGGCGACGGGACGGTCTGTTTGTTCCAGTCTCAGGACGTCGGCCGAGCCGTACTCATCCTGGACGATTGCGTTCATTTTGGTTTCAGCCATCAGTTCTACGCCTGCCGTTGGTCGCGTCATCAGTGCCGTGTTTGCGAGTTGCATATCATGTCCTCCCGTAGTCGCCCATTCAACTTACACTGTAAGTAATATAGACTTACAGTGTAAGTTAATCAACTGGATTTCCGAAGAAATTTGAATTACGTTGTGGATCACTCGTGAAGGAACTTCATGGCAAAGGAGAAGCAGCCAACAAAGCGCCGCGCACCCCTGAGCCGGGAGCGTGTGCTGAGCGCCGCCGTGAAGCTGGCCGACCGGGGCGGGGTTGAGTCGCTGTCCATGCGCAAACTGGCGCAGGCCCTCAAGGTTGAGGCGATGTCGCTTTACAACCACGTCGCCAACAAGGATGAGATTCTGGACGGGCTGGTTGAGATCGTCATCAGCGAGATTGAGTTGCCTGCCAAAGGGGCCGACTGGAAACACGGCATGCGCCTGCGGGCGAACTCGGCCCGTGAGATGTTTCTTCGGCACCCCTGGGCCATCAGCCTGATGGAGTCACGCAAGAACCCCGGCCCGGCCGCGATGCGCTACTACGACGCCGTGATCGGTTGCATGCGCGAAGGCGGCTTCTCAATCGCCATGGCGGCGCACGCGTTCTCGGTGCTCGATAGCTACATCCTCGGCTTTGCGATGCAAGAACTGAAGATGCCGTTTGATACGTCGGACGAACTGGCCGACATTGCCGACAACATCCTTGAGCAGCTTCCCACGGCTGAGTTTCCGCACTTCACGGAGATGATCGTCGAACACGCTCTGAAGCCGGGCTATGACTACGGCGACGAGTTTGAGTTCGGGCTTGAGCTGATGCTTGATGGGCTCGAACGCGCGAAAGACACCTAGCCCGATCATTGTCGCACAGCGTTGTAAACTGGATGCATGGACGCGCCTCCGCCGATTCGTGGTCGTGGGACATCCGCCAATCCGGCCAACCGGTTTGAGCGGATCGAGTTGGCCTTTGATGCCGACGAGTACGCCCCCGACGCGCCGGACCCCAAGACCGAGTTCTTCTGGGACGACACCAAAGAAATCATCTCCTGGAACAAGTCCCCCGATATACCTTTCGATGCTGCCATCAATCCATATCGAGGTTGCGAGCACGGCTGCATCTACTGCTATGCGCGTCCTTTTCATGAGTTTCTGGGCTATTCGGCCGGTCTGGACTTTGAAACCAAGATTCACGTCAAGCGCAACGCCGCCGCTTTGCTTCGCAAGCTGTTCATGAAGGCGTCGTGGAAGCCGCAGACAGTTTCGATGAGTGGCGTCACGGATTCGTACCAGCCTGTTGAAGCCCGGTTGAAGATCACTCGCAGCCTGCTCGAGGTGTTTGCCGAGTTTCGCAACCCGGTCGGCATCATCACCAAGAACGCCCTGGTCACGCGCGACATCGACCTGCTCAGTGCGCTGGCGAAACACAACGCGGCTCACGTCGCCGTCAGCATCACGACCCTTGACGAGTCAATCGCCCGCAAGCTGGAGCCGCGCACCAGCACGATTGCGAAGCGCTTTGATTCCATTCGCCAACTCAGTGAAGCGGGCATCCCGACGGCTGTCATGCTGGCGCCGATCATTCCCGGGCTGACTGACAGCGACATCCCCGGGTTGATTGAGC
>JAGQRE010000220.1 GCA_020425695.1 Planctomycetota bacterium | reverse complement strand
AGTCACAGACCTCGAGTGCGACAAACTCGATGCCGGCGGGCGGATGAAGGTCGGCGTGGGGCGCAATCCGGTTCGGATGCTGCTGCGGAACGTCGAGACACTGCCGGCGTACGTCGTCGAAGTGTCCGTGGCCGCGGAACAGAACACGTTTCTGCGGAATGACTCGCTGAAGGTCTCTGTCCGTGGACCCGGTGCCTCACGGGTATTGCTGTTGCACGGTGCGGAAGGTCCAGAGACCGCGCTTGAACGTGCTTTAACGCGCATTGGCCTGAAAGTCACCAGCGGCGGTTCGGGCATTCTTCCGTCGGAGATGGTTGAGTTGTCGAAGTACCAGGTGTTGGTGCTTTCCAACGTCGCCGCCAATGAGTTCAGCAGCAGCCAGCTTGAGATGATCGAGCGCTGGGTTCGCAACGGCGGCGGGCTCGCGATGATCGGCGGCCCGAACAGCTACGCGCCGGGCGGCTACTATGAATCCGCCGTTGAGCGTGTGCTGCCTGTAACGTGCGATGTCGTTGAAAAGGGGCGCAAACAGATCCCAGCGCTGGTCGTGGCGCTCGACAAAAGCGGCTCAATGGGTGCCAACGTCGGCAAGTACACCAAGATGGATTTGGCCAATGAAGGCTGCGCGCGCTCAATTCGGCTGGTGCCTCCCGGAAGTTTCTTCGGCATGCTGGCCGTCGACACAGAGCCCGACTGGGTCGTGCCCCTCGAAAAACTAAAGGACAAGAGCCTCGCCGTGTCGCTCGCGCAGGGCAACCAGACTGGCGGTGGCGGCATCTACGTAGACATAGCCATCGACGAGGCTGTGGCCGCCATGCGTGCGACCAATGCGTCCACAAAACACATCGTCCTTTTCAGCGACGGACGCGACACCAACCGGCAGGAAGGCGTGATCGACTTCGTGGAACAGGTTTTCCGAACCGACAACATCACCTTCAGTGCTATCTGTCTGGGTGAAGGGCCTGACGAGAGCTTCTTGCGGCAGTTCGCCCGCGCCGGTGGCGGACGCTACTTCCTCGTTACCGACCCCAACGACCTGCCTGCCATCTTTTCGCGCGAAGCCGCTCTGTCCGCCGGCAACTTCATCCGGGAAGAACCGTTTCGTCCGTTCAACGGGCTTCCGGGCTCACTGACCGAAGGCGTCGAATTCGAGGCGGAGAGTACACCCGAACTGCTCGGCTACGTCGCCGCCACAGCACGCGAAGAAGCACATGTATGGCTATGGGCCGACGAAGACAAAGAACGTCCGTTGCTGGCGACCTGGAACATCGAACTGGGAAAGGCACTGGCATTCACCAGCGATTCGAGCGACCGCTGGGCGAATAACTGGCTTGATTGGGAGAAGTACGACGAGCTTTGGCAGCGCTGGATTCGCAAGCTGCTCCCTGAGCCGGAGCGCATTGAGGGCGTCGAATCCGAATGGGATGTCAATCGTCTGGGACCCGTTCTGACGCTAAGTTTCTTCGACGAGGAAGGCAACCCACGTGACTTGCAGAATCCAATTGCGGAGATCGAGTCAGCCGACGGTAACAGCACCGCCGCACCGGTGTTGCCCGTCGGCAGTGGAACCTACCGCATTCAGTTCTCACGCACAGGCTCAGGCGTTTACAGCGCGATGGTTCGTGAACGACCGGCCGACAGCGAAGAGCGACTGATTGCCCATGAACAGCAGATCTTCGTACCGCTGGAAGAACTCATGGCACGACCGGCCGACACCAACACGTTGCAGGCGATGGCGGAAAGCAGTGGCGGCAAACTCATCTCTGCGCCGCGTGAGATTCTCGGCGTCGAACCGGAGGATGGCTACCAGACCGTGTGGCCTTACACCGAGTTGTTGTGGGTCGCGGTCGTCGGGTTGTTCATGGCCATAGGCGCACGACGTTTCCCCAGTGTCTGGAGGCGCAGAGTCGAGGAACAACGCAGCCGCAAAGTTGAAGAAGAGCGGATGCTGACCGCACGCTCGGCATTTGAGCGCGTGCGCAAGCAACTCGACGAGCGCAACAAGCCGGCCCCGAACTTTCGCTCAGGGCACTATGCTCCGCCACCTGCACCGCCGAGACCATCCATTGCCCCCCCACCCGCTGCGCCACAGCCGCCGCGGCAGGCTCCGACACCTAAGAGTCACAAACCTTCGGCAGCAGCAGACGAAGGCTCGCTCTTGTCAGCAATGCGCAAGGTGCGTAAGCAAAGGGAAGACCGCCAGGAGGGCGATCAGTGACCCGCTTCTTGTATTGCTTAGCCGCTGCCTTGGCCGCCATCGCGTGCGCTTCGTGTGCATCGCTTGAAGGCGGCAGTTCGACCACTGAGCGACCCGCCCTCACCAGGCCTGCAATCGAGCCGGACGGTGCATTCTGGGATGCCGCAACCGTGGCGAAACGCGGCGACGCTGACGCGTTCCTGTTCATGCTAAGCCCCCAGATGGTCTACCTGGCCCTGTTCCCGGATGAAGAACTGCCGCCGGTCACGTCACAGGAAGAGTTCACGAAGCAACGACAGCTTCTCGAAACGAAACTGGAACCGTACCACAACGTCGTGGACCGGTTCGCTGCCCGTTACATGCTTGAGTTGCAGAAGATCCTGCGGGATCGTTTTGTCGAGGTCAGCAAGCCGACCTACACCGCGCAGTTCAAGGACAGCTACGATCGCCTCGAAGGTCCCAATCGCGCACGCGTAACCGTGAGGATCTACCCGAAAACGGCTATGCCCGAAGGTACGGAGCCCGAAACAATGGAAGTACGATTCGTGCAAGACGGGCGAAGGTGGCTGATTGACGGATTCACTAACGACAAGCTCAAGGGCGCGTTCGTCAGATAGCACCGTTACGCCTAGAACGTCGCCTTGCCCATCGTTCGCACAGGCTGGATGGCGACATTGCAGACCAGGCCCAAAGCAGCGAACCCGCTCAACAGACTGGACCCGCCGTAGCTGACCAGAGGCAGGGTAATCCCTGTAACCGGCAGCACACCGCTAACCACGCCGATGTTGATACTGGCCTGCGCAAAGAACATCGCGGCCACACCGACAACAACAAGGCGGGAAAAAGGATCGCGCGTAAGCTGAGAGACGCGCAGGATTCTCGTAATCATGAAGAACAACGTAGCTAGAAAGGCCGC
>JAGQRE010000021.1 GCA_020425695.1 Planctomycetota bacterium | reverse complement strand
ACCTTGCCCTTGTGGCGGCTTCCGACCGGGTAGCGCTCGGAGATACCCTTCCAGGGGCTGTCGCTGAGTTGCTTCATGCCAAGGGCAATGCGCTCGCGGTCGCGGTCGACCTTGAGAACCTTGATCTTGACCGTTTCGTTGATTTTCACGACTTCGCTCGGGTGCTGGATGCGACCCCAGGTCATGTCCGTGATGTGAAGCAGACCGTCGATACCACCTAGGTCAACAAACGCGCCGAAGTCGGCGATGTTCTTGACCACGCCCTCGCGGACCTGACCTTCTTCGATTTCGCTAAGCAGCGCGTCCTTGAGGCGTTCGCGGTTGCGCTCTTGCAGCTTACGGGCGCTGACCACGATGTTCTCGCGGGCCTGGTCGATCTTGATGATTTCGCACTCAAGCTCATCACCGATGAACTCGTTGATATCGCGGGTACGGCGGATGCTGACCTGGCTGGCAGGCAGGAAGGCCGGCACGCCGATATCGATAAGCAAACCACCCTTGATCTTCTTGGTGACCTTGCCGCGGACGGTGTCGCCCTCGGAATGCTTGGCAACGACCATTTCCCAGTTGATCTTGCGGTCGGCCTTGCGCTTTGACAGCCCGATCAGGCCGTCATCGTTCTCAAGTTCTTCAATCAGTACGGTGATTTCGTCACCGACCTTGGGGCGATCTTCTTCGCTGTCGAATTCGCGCATGCTGATGATGCCGACGGTCTTGGCGCCGATATCGACGATGACCTTGTCCTTCTCGGCTGTGATGACGCGACCCTTGACCAGCGAGTCTTCACTGAAATGGCGAGCGCTCGGGATCATGTCCTCGTTTGAGGGCTCTTTCCAGATCGTCGTGAGTTCGGCTTCAACGACGTCGGCTTTCGGGCCGTAGCGTCGAATCAGCGGGTTGATGGCACGTAGAGTTGACATTCAGTTTCCAGACGGAGAGTCGGGTTATTCCGGCATCGGGCGCCTCTCCTGTGCGCGCGGCCGGGGCTTAAATCCGTTCAACGACGGCCGGGCACCTGCCCGACTATCACGCCGTTGATTGGGGCGGGAAGTATAGGGCGCGGAGTTCGCTGTGCAAGGTGAAGAACTGAGTTTAGACAGGTTCCAGCGGACGCCGAGGGCCCTCCGGAATGCTGACTAAAATGGGGTCGCCGGGGCGGACTTCGCCATCATTCAGGACAACCCCCATGACGCCAGCTTTGCGAATCAGATTCCCGTCGGCGTCCCGCCCCAGACTCGCTGCCATCAGACCTGTGCGAAGCCCGTCTAACTGGCTACACGGGTTGCGAAGCCCGGTGATCGTCACGACGGCCTTTTCGCCGAGCCTGAGCACGGCTCCCACGGGCAGACCCAGCAGGTTGATCCCACGTGTGGTTACGTTTTCGCCCATTTCGCCGGGTTCGAGATCAAAGCCGGCGTCGCGAAGCTCATCGTGTAGCTCGGCGTGTATCAGGTGAACCTGCCTGAGATTCGGTTGGCTTGGGTCGCGCTTTACACGCGAGCGGTGCTTTACGGTCGTGCCCGCATGCGCGTCACCTTCGACCCCCAGTCCCGCCAGTAGCCGAATGCTCTCCTGCCGCGTCTTGGACATGGTATGCCCCGCGCTCACGGACACGGCTTCGACGGTGCCTGCGTACTCTGGCATCAGGCCGTCCTTGCGCCGGAGAGCGTCAGCCCCAACCAGGCCAGAAACAGACCGCCGGCGATGCTCGCGCCGATGTTCAGCAAAGCCTTGCCCGGTGCGAGGTCGAGTGTCTGGTTGGCGAAGGTACTGAACGTCGTGAGGCTGCCGCAGACGCCTACCAGCAGCAACAACTGCAACTCACTGCCCCACTTCACGCCTTCGCGCCCAAGTAATCCGACGCCGATGCCGATAGCAAAGCAGCCCACGAAGTTGGCGACCATGGTTGCCCACGGAAAGGCCGACGCGAACTTTGGCGCGATGCGCTCAAAACCCATGGCGATGCCGTAACGCATGGAAGCGCCCAGCGCGCCGCCGAGACAGACTAGTGCCAGTTGTTTCACTGTGGCCCCTTTATTCCGGTCCGTCAGGACTCTACCTTCTAGGGCACGATGATTGACAGCCCGTTGATTGACCTGCACAGCCACTCAACTGCCTCAGACGGTGCATTCGCCCCGGCCAGACTGGTGCAGGAAGCCGTCTCGCGCGGCGTCACAACGCTGGCGCTTACCGATCACGACACGACAGCGGGGCTGGATGAGGCCGACGAGGCCGCTCGTGAGCTTGGGCTGGACTTCGTGCCGGGTGTCGAAATCACCTGCCAGTGCGCTGGCACGGAAGTTCACCTTTTGGGTCTTGGTATCGACCGCCTGAGCCACGCGCTGCTGGAAGTTTGTGGCGACGTGCAGCAGCGCCGCCGAGTGCGCTTCTTCCAGATGGTCGAGAAGCTGCGCGCCCACGGCGTACCCTTGAGTACCGAAAGCGTTGAAGACGGCGTGTCACTGGCCCGCCCCTATCTGGCCCGATTACTGGTTCAGCAGGGCAAAGTGAAGACTTATCAGGAAGCCTTTGAGCGCTATCTGCGAAAAGGGCTGCCGGGATTTGTTGAGCACACGACGATCAAGATTTCCCGCGCCATTGAGGCGATTCAGGCTTCCGGCGGGGTGGCTGTGCTGGCCCACCCGGGGCTTTACCGTAACGGCGACGAATGCATCTATGAGGGCGCGCAGCAGGGGCTTGACGGCATCGAGTGCTATCACAGCGATCACAACCACGACAAGTCACAGCACTTCGTCTCGATCGCGCGCAAGCTGAAGCTGCTTGTCAGCGGCGGCGCTGACTTCCACGGCCCGGACCACGCCCGCAGCAAGTTCTTTGGCAAACGCGGCTGCCCCGTTGCCGAGTTCGAGCGCATGCAGGAAACCCTCGCTGCTCGCGCATGACTACGTCTTGAACTCCAGAGATTCGACGACGGACTCGGCTATGTCGACGTCTTTCTCATCGTCGATGTAGGCGGCGAGTTGAACATGCCCGGTGTTTGAAAAGGCAAACGCAGACAGGCTGAGTACATCAGGTTGTTCGTGATCCCCGGCAAGTCTGTACATTAGACGACTGACAACTGCATCGGAGACTATTCTCTCGTCCGTCCTCGCGGGTGAGGCGTCATCTATGATTCGCCTCATTCGATCTTCAATAGTCTGTCCGTTGTCGTTGCCCCAGACGAGGATCCAGAACGTCAGGCCAGGTCGCCAAATGACCAGTGAGTCATCTTCAAAACGACGATTGAACTCTTCGGGAAGAACACACGACCACTCTTTAGTCATCTGATATCTGCCCGAAACAACGGGGAAGTCGGGATGAAGCGAACGTTTGGCCATTCGTTTGTACCTTGGGTTTGGGCAATAGATGACACTACTATCAGAGAGAAAGTGTGGCTATGTTGCGTGCGAATACTGGCGTGGAGACAACGTGCAGGACAGTGCAGACATCGTGGTGATCGGCGGCGGGTGCATCGGTGTTTCGGTGGCCTACCATCTGGCGAAGCGCGGCGCGGGCAAGGTGCTGCTGCTTGAGCGCGACGAGTTCCTGGGCCAGGAGAGCACCGGCAAATGCGCCGGTGGCATACGCGCACAGTTCAGTACCGAGATCAACACTCGGCTCAGCCTGCTCAGCATCGACGCCTTTGAGCGTTGGGGCGAGGAGATCCAGGAGCCGTTGCAGTACTGGCAGTGGGGCTACTGCTTCCTGCTGACCAACGATCAGCTTGTGGCCAGCTTCAAGAAGTCATTCGAGATGTGGAACCGCCTCGGCATGGACGCCGAGTGGTGGGAGCCCGCTGAAGTCGAGAAGCGTCTCCCCTACGTCAACATGGACGGCGTGCAGGGCGCGACTTTCTACGCACGTGACGGCTTCGGTGACCCGAGCGACATCACGCAGGGATACGCCAAGGCCGCGCGTAGGCACGACGCGGTGATCGAAAACAACGTCGAGGTCACTGGTCTGAAGCTGGACGAAAACGGTCGTGAAGTGGTCGGCGTGAAGACCAACCAGGGCGACGTCGCGTGCAGCAAAGTAGTGCTGTGCACCGGCGCCTGGACACGTGACGTTGCGGGACTTGTCGGTGTGGACGTGCCCGTTGAGCCGATCCGCCGTCAGATCATTGTGACCGACAAGTTTGAGGACATCAAAGACCCGTTTCCGATGACTGTTGACCTGTCAACAACGCTGTATTTTCACCGGGAAAGCGGCGGCATTTTGATCGGCATGAGTGACCAGACCGAGTCGGCCGGCTATGACGACAGCTTCAATGAAGAGTTTGGCGAGCAGATGCTGATGACCGCCATGGAGCGCGCACCGGTACTCGAGAATGCGTCGCCGAAGCACAAGTGGGCCGGGCTGTATGAAGTGACGCCGGACCATCACCCGGTGATGGACAAGCTCGGGCATATTCGCGGTGGTTACGTTTGCGCGGGCTTCAGCGGCCACGGTCTGATGCACGCCCCGGCCGCGGGCACTTTGATGGCTGAACTGATCCTCGACGGAAGGGCCACCAGCATCGACATTTCGGCGCTGGAACTCGCCCGTTTCAGCGACCCATCAAGACTCCACGACGAAGCCAACGTGATCTAGAGGACTGAGCGTTTGCTGAGCGCGAAGCGTGAGCGAGCGGCAAGTCGCGCCAGCGACAAGTCTTTCGACCCTCAACTACGGTCTCACGCCAAGGCGCAAAGTCGCCAAGAGATCTCTCGGCGACTTCGCGCGAGACACGCCGTGAGGGGGTCAGACCCTGTTTTCTTCCGAATGGCCTTCGAATCTTCGACGGCGGTAACGGCGAAAACAGGGTCTGACCCCTTCGAGTCTTCGTGCCATCCGTAACGCTCGCTCACGCTTTGCGCTCAGAAAAATCATTAGGTGTGTATGGTCACACTATCGATGAGCAGTTTTGGTCGCTTTCGGGTGTGTTAGGCGGACAATTATGCCTCGTAACATCTGAAAATGGGGTGTTTGGGCGGGTGTGCTTAAACAGCTACGCGGCGCGGGGCGCCGTAGCTTTCTTCGTGCCCGTTCCTGGGGTCAGGCGAACTAAATTCAGCTCTTGCCGCGGAGGTGCTCCGGCTCTTCCCAGCCGTTATCCCTCAGCCATTTGTTCACGGCCGTCAGGGGGATCATGTTGAACAGGTTCGGGTCGATCACTTTCAACGCGTCCAGCTTGATCTTTGCCCAGCGCGCGACCATCGAAACAAGGCGCATCAGCGGGAACTGGCGCGGCGTCTTGCCTTCCGGCTCGGGCTCGGGGTCTTTCCAGCCTTCTTCTTTCAGTTCAGCCGGAATCTTGAAGTCGCCGGCCAGACACTTGCGCATGTCGCCCATGCCGACGGTTGTCAGCACATCCAGCGCGAGCTTCTCAAGATAGTCCATCAGGCGCGCGGTGCGCCCGAGCATGGCCTCGGCCTCGGATCGGCCCAAGGGCGCGTTCCAGTAATCAATGGGCAGCTCGTCGTCGTGGTTGAGAGCGGCCGCGCGGTCGGTTTGTGCGGGCCTTCGGTAGTGCGCATTACTCATTGGAAATCTCCGGTAAAGTTGTCCGGAGACAGCATACCCCACATACGCGACATTCTTCGGCGACGGCCTAAACCGGCTCTGAGCGCGAAGCGTCAGCGAGCGGCAATTGCCTTCAACACGCTGGCGATTGATCCGGCAACAACTACTTGCTCACGCAAAGGCGCAAAGTCGCCAAGCGATCTCTTGCAGTTCCTTGGCGGCTTAGCGTGAGAAAGCAGTTGCGGTAGACACGTTCCCACACGTTTGGTTGTTGAAGCCAATTGCCGTTCACGCTTGTACGGCAACGCTCGCTCACGCTTCGCGCTCAGATTAGTTCTTGCTTTGGCGGCGTCTTCGGCGTTCGGCATCGCCGCTTGAACCCAGGTCAATCATTGCGCCGATCACTACCGCCGCGATCTGGAACAGCCCGAAGTGAGTGTTGTAGCCCCACACCAGTGCCAGCGTCATCCAGGGCATGAAGATCAAACCCAGCAGCGGCCAGACCCACAGCTTGAAGGCGTTCGGCTGAACGTACGGGCTGAAAATCCACATCAGCGCCAGCAACAGGCGAGGCGAAATCAATGCAACTAGCAGGTAGAGACATCCCATGACTACTTCTTAGCGTTTTCAGCCCAAAGGTTGCAATCTGTTAAACAGAACGAGGCGGACAGGCCGCCTCGTTCCCAAAATCTTGAGCATGCCGCTATTCACCGGCCACCAAACGGGGCGGGAAGAAAACACGGTCACCTTCTTCGATGTTGTTGTTCTTGTACCAGTTCTCTTCAAACTCGATGGCGTACTTGGCGGGGCGTCCGCTTTCGTAGCGCTCAAGGGCTGAGTCCGGTGTTCCCGGCTCAGGCGCTTTCATCACGTTGTGAATCTTTACGATCACGCCCTTCTCGTCGACGAATGCGATCGAGAGGTTCATGCGGCAGTTCTTCATCCAGTACGTGAGTTCTTCCTCCTCAGCGTCGTAGAGAAACGCCATGCCGTGGTTCTTCTTCAGGCTGGTGCGGTACATCAGCCCGCGGGTCTGCTCGGCATCGGTAATCGCCAACTCGACGTGAGCAAGCTGCTTGAAGTTGTCGTCCTTGCCCGGCCAGCGGTCAGTCACGACATCCTTCTGCTTGGCCTTGTAGAAGACCAGCGGCTCAACCGTCGGCTTCAGGTCACGCAGCGCATAGGGAAACTTCAATTCGCCCTGTGCCTCGAAACCCGCCGGTACGGCCAGCACAAAGCGCGAGCCGGCACTGGCTGCGATCACGCCCGCAGTCGTGTTGTTGTGCTTCTCGCCAATGGTGTACTTGCCGCCGTCAGCCTTGACGTACCAAAGGTTGACACCGGCCGGCGCTTCGATCTTTACCTGCGACGGGTCGTCCCAAGCCAACACGATGGCCTTGCCACTCTCAAGTGACTTGGCGTCAAGCAGCGCGGCTTTGCGCTCGTCTTCGGTACGCGCTAGCGATGCCTCAAGGCGGGTTTCGCCGAACTTGATTTCAAGGTCGTCGTAGGTGACCTTTTCAGCGGACATCACGTCAACGCCGGCCACAGCGACCGGGCTGCGACGCTCAATGTCGTTCTTGCTGAAGAAGTCGCTGCCCTTCCAGAGCGCCAGATGGCTTGCGGCGGCCGGGGCGTAGTAGATCGGCTCTTCAAGGTCGCTGCCGCCTTTGGCTTCAATCCCCTCGTAGACAGCCGAGATCACGGTGGTCCGGAAACGCCCGGCGCTTTCCAGATAGCAGCCGCACCACTTGCCTTTGGCCTCTTTCAGCCAGAATTCGTGCAACTCCGAGCTAAGCGGAATCAGCACGCCCTGGCCTTCTTTCAGGTCGTCGCGATCCTTCACGAACTGCGCGACTTCTTCGGGCTTCTCAAGCACCTTCAACTGAACCGACGGCGCGTCTTCTGGCTTCTCTTCCGGGCGATCGCTGCTGAGAAAGAAGATGCTGGCGAACTCAGCGCCGGCTTCTTTGGACTCATCCAGCAGGTTGGGCTCGGTCTTCACGTTACTGCCCTTGGTGATGCCTGCTTCCTTCGCCGCGCCGTCGCGCAGTTGCAAAATCACACGTGCGCCCTTGGCGGCGTACTGGTGCGGGAACGTGGACTGCGAAAACGCCGGCACCTTGTTGATGTCGAGCACTTTGCCGCTGCCATCGAGCCATACCAGCTCAACGGGGTCCGGCATGTTGATGAAACGCAGCTTTACGGCTTCGTCTTGCGCAGGAAACAGGTACGCGATGGCCTGCTTTTCCTTGATCGCGATGCCGTTCAGCGCACGGCGACGGTGCATTTCGGTCTTGGCAATATAGGCCTCGAACTCGTTGCCGTTGATCTGGAGCTTCTGGGTGCTCTCCAGGAAAGGCCACTGAACCGGGTCAAGCGCTTCGGTGTCGTCACCACAGGCGGAAAGCATCAGGGCCACGGCGAGCACGGTTGTGCAGGCAATCAGAATGCGAAACTGCTGCATTACGTCATCTCCAATACCACGACGCCCCGCAGTAACGGGGCGGAATCGAGCCGGGCAGCATAGGGGCAGAGGGGTGTTGGGGCAAGTACAGGTTGGGCAGTTTGGGCTCGGGCATCCGGAGTAGAAACCCGCCCGTTACCGGGCGGGCTCTGTTGATTCTGGCTACTTGGCAACGATATTGACGATTCGCCCGGGGACAGCGATCAGTTTCACGATCTGCTTGCCGTCTACGAACTTCTGCACGTTATCGTTGTCCATGGCCAGTTTCTCCATGGTGGCCTTGTCGGCCTCGCGCGGCAGCATGATGGTGCCCCGTACCTTGCCGTTCACTTGCACCGGGATCTCGACTTCGTCCAGTTGCATCGCCTGTTTGTCCGCCTTCGGCCATGGGCGGCTAAACACGCTTTCCTTGTGGCCCAAGGCTTCGTTCAGTTCTTCGGCCGTGTGCGGCACAAACGGTGACAGGGTCAGGACCATCGCCTCAAAGGCCTCGCGCAGGGCGTAGCGTGACGCGTCATCCTCAACGCCGGCTTTCGCGAAGGTGCTTATGTCGTTCAACAGCGCCATGCCCTGGGCAATGGCCGTGTTGAAGGCGTAGCGCCCCTCAAACTCGCGGGTGACCTTGTCGATCAGCGAATGCGACGCCGCGCGCAGAGCTTTGGCTGCCGGCGAAAACTCCAGCCCGGGCGGCAATTCACCCAAGTCTTCGACCTTTGGCGCGTACTGCAAGACGGTGTCATACCAGCGCCGCAGGAAGCCGTACGGGCCCTTCATGCCGTTGGCATCCCAAACGCTGTCTGCGTCGCCTGGGCCCAGAAACAGAATCGCCAGACGCACGGCGTCGGCCCCGTATTGCGCCATCAGCGCAGTCGGATCGGCGCCGTTCTTCTTTGACTTCGACATCTTTTCGATGCGCCGCGTGATATCGCCGTCGCCGGCCTTGCCGTCCTTCTTCAGCTTTGCGAATTCGTCCGGGCTGACGTAGCGGTTCATATGCTCGTTGACGACGCGAATGCTCTCGCCCTGGATCAGTCCGTGGGCGTACAGGCGCTTGAACGGCTCATCAAAGTTGATTAGCCCGATGTCGTGCAGGAACTTGGTGTAAAAGCGCGCGTAGATCAGGTGCAGAATCGCGTGTTCACGCCCGCCGATGTACAGGTCTACAGGCGCCCAGTGGGCGCATTTTGCCTTGTCAAAGATCTCGGCGTCGTTGTGCGGGTCGGTGTAGCGCAGGAAGTACCACGAACTGTCCACGAAGGTGTCCATCGTGTCGGTGTCGCGCTTCGCGTCGCCGCCGCACTTGGGGCACTTCACGTGCTGAAAGTTGGGGTGCAGCGTCAGTGGCGACTGCCCCGTGGGCAGGAAGTCAACGTCATCGGGCAGTTGCACCGGCAGGTCGCTTTCGGGCACAGGCACGATGCCGCAATCGGGGCAGTGAATGACCGGGATCGGGCAGCCCCAGTAGCGCTGTCGCGAGATGCCCCAGTCGCGCAGCTTGTAATTGACCTTTTCGCCGCCTTTGCCTTCGGCGGCCAGATCGGCGGCGATCTTTGCGATCGCTTCCGGCGTTGACAGCCCGTCGTATTTGCCGCTGTTGATCAGCTTGCCGTGTTCGGTAAAGGCTTCTTCTTCAATGGACTTAACTGCACCCTCGCTTGCGCTTCGGGCTCCTGCCTCCTGCTTCCCGCTTGCTGTTGGCTGAATGACTTGCTTGATCGGCAGCTTGTATTCTTGCGCGAACTCGTGGTCGCGCTCGTCGTGCGCCGGCACGGCCATGACTGCGCCCGTGCCGTACATCAGCACGTAGTTCGCGACGAAGATCGGTACTTCTTCGCCGTTCAGTGGGTTCACGGCCTTGAAGCTGGTGTCGATGCCCTCTTTTTCGGCGCCGCCTGCACGGTCCTGCTCGGTCATCGTCAGGACTTCCTTGACGAACTCGCGCAGTTGCTTGGCCTTCTTTGCATCGGACTGTTCGATGATCTGCTCAACCAGCGGATGCTCGGGCGCCAGCGCCACGTAGGTCACCCCGAACACCGTGTCGGCGCGAGTAGTGAATACCGTCAACGGCTCTGACTTGCCCAGCTTCGCCGTGAAATCAATGTTCACGCCCTGGCTGCGCCCAATCCAGTAGCGCTGCTGGCTTGTGACGCGCTCAGGCCAGTCATCGCCCAGCTTGTCCAGCCCTTCCAGCAGGCGGTCGGCGTAGTCGGTGATGCGCAAGTACCAGGCCGGGATCTCTTTCGGGATCACGCGGCTTTCGCAACGCTCGCAGGCCTGGAATTCCTCGCCATCTTTGATCAGGGTCTGGACCTGCTCATTGGCCAGAACTGTGTTGCACTTGGTGCACCAGTTAACGCGCGCAGTCTTTCTGTACGCGACGCCCTTTTCCAGCATTTGCAGGAAGATCCACTGCGTCCACTTGTAGTAGTCTGGCTTGCAGGTGAAGAGTTCGCGCTCCCAGTCAAAGCTGTAGCCGAAGGCGTGCTGCTGCTTGCGCATCTCGGCGATGTTCTCGTACGTAAATTTTGACGGATGGCTCTTTTGCTCAATGGCCGCGTTCTCGGCGGGCAGCCCGAAGGCGTCCCAGCCGGTCGGGTTCAGCACGTTCTTGCCGTTCATGCGCAGGTAGCGCGCCATGGAGTCAGTCAGGGTGTACGGCAGCGCGTGCCCGAAATGCAGTTTGCCGGACGGGTACGGGAACATCGACAGGATGTAGAAGTTATCCGCGCCCTTGGGCGTGGTGGCTTCGCTGGCTTTCTCGCGAGTGGTGTCCCACTTCGCTTGCCACTTCTGCTCGTAATCAGGAAACTTGCGTTCTTCGTCCATGGCCTACCCCATCTCTTTCTGCGCCGGGTAACGATAGCGGCGACAATCACATCCTCAAGCTTCGGTCTGCGGGCGCGAAAAACAAAAACACCCCGCCTTGTCGGGCGGGGCGTCGCGCTGAGCATGGCAACTAGGTTGTCGCCGAAGTCTGCTTCTTTGCGGGAACTGCCTCCACCCTTCGAACATCGAGTCGTGAGCCGTTGAATTTGAGCAACAGCCCGACATCAAGTTCGAGGTTCTTTAGAAGCGTCCGCGCGAGCCCGTAATCATCGGGCGTAATCTCGTCGTTGTCTACCAGCACGCAGACGATGGCGTCGTTAACGCAGAAATCGACGCCCAGTTCACCCAACGTCTGCCCGCGATAGTGAACTTTGACGGGCTTGTCGACTTCAACAGCCGCGCCGATCTCACGCAGTTCAAGCTCCATGGCTTCGCGATAGAACTTATGCGGCAACCCCGGGCCCAGTTCATTGTGAACGGCCTTGGCGGCGTTGATGACCTGTTGTGTCAATTCCTTGTGCAGCATGGGCGTACCTAAGGGTGCCATAGACTCAGGGTGTAAAGACACAATCAATGTAACGCGTCACAAGCCCCCGTGCCAGACCACAACGAGCGGCGGTTGCCCAGCATGATCCGTAACCCGACCGTTGCATCGTCGTAACCGGGCAGGCCTGGCGCTTCGAAAACAAGCCTGTATGGCGCTGCCTGAATTGTGGCATGACGATTGCGAAACAGCCGTGCGAGGAGGAGGACAACTATGAGGTACTTTACCCACGCAGCGCTGCTTGCGTTGCTGACTGTTGTTGTATGCACAGCGGTAGGCTGCGACCAAAGCGGCGGTTCTTCGGGGATACCGGGTATTTCAGGGGGCTCAGGTACGCCGGCAGCCCTGTCGATCACGACTACCACGATCCCAAGTTTCACGGTACCCGGAGCGCCCGGTACCTCTATGCCGCCGTACACAGCGACCATAAGCGCGACAGGCGGCACGGGGACCTACAGTTGGAGCATCGTCGCTGGCACCCTGCCAAGCGGGCTGAGCATCGCCCCCAACGGCACACCCGATACGACAATCTCCGGCACCATGACGTCGCCCGTCACCACCAGCTTCACGGTGCAGGTGACCGACTCAAACTCAGCTACTGCAACCATGGCCTACACACTGGTTGTGAACTATGCACCGACACCGCCGCCTGCACCGGTGCCGCTGTACTTCGGTTCAAGCGTCGCCGGTCGCGTGCTGTTCATCTGCGACATCAGCAGCGCTGCCGGCGGGACTGCGCACTGGGATATGATCCACGAGTTGAACGCCGCAATCGGTGGGCTTAGCGCCACGGATGAATTCGACATCCTCATCTATAACGACACTGTGCAGGGTGGCTACGAGGCGATGGCGGGGGCACTCGTGCCCGCGACGTCTACGAACATCACAGCCGCACTGTTATTCGTAAACAGTACCGTGATGACACCCGCAGGCAGCCCGGACAACGCTTGCTATGCCGCGCTACAGAACTCGTTCGCGAGCTACACAGGCGTCAACAACGCGTTTCTGTTTACCTGGACCACGCCTGGTGATGCGTCGAACATTCTGGCGGACTACCCGAACTGGGCCACAAGCGACCCCAACCGGGAACTAACAGTAATCGCCAAGAACAGCGCCAACTACACATTCGGCCAGCAGCTGGCAGCACTCGCTGGAGGAACTTTCGTCCCCTAGGCCGCTCAATCGGAGCACCGTCCATCGGCCAGCTAGGACGACTAGCCCTGAGATTCAAGGAGGTTTGCGAGCGCGATCCTGGTGTCATCAAGCTCCGCCCGGTCATTCAATTCCCGAATGAACCCAGGGTCGCCTTTGGGGCTCGCCAGCCAGTTCTTCAACTCCGGCAGATGATGCGCGACGAACCCGTCTTCACCATCTTCCCACATGCCCCGCAGGACTTCATCCGCTTCGGGGCTTTCAGGGTTGAAGCAACGGGCTACGGCATCCCAGATGTAGGTCGCCGGAATCTCAGCAACAAACAGGGTTTTCTCATCCCAAATCACTTCAAACAAACCAGTGACATTCACTGCGACTTCTTCAGTCTGCGTGTGCTCGCAGCGGAGTGAGAACTCACGGTCAAAGGCGAGTCCCCAGCCACCAACCCAGCCGCTAGCGGGCAGTTCCAGCACCGTCGCATCGACGTCATCCAATCTATTGAGCGCAAACCATCGATAGTCCGTGCGCCACACGCCGCTTCCCCAGCATGTGGCGACGCGGAGTACGATAAAAGATGCCCCTTGTGCCCAGTTTTCGATGTGCGCGCTGGGCTGATGACCGGGCTTCAGGACACCGATTTCCATGCGACTGAAACTGTCGCCATCGCGGAAGAACTCCGCGTTCCAACTCTCCTCGCCGAGTCGCCGGGCGAAACTTACTCGCCAGTTGTGTCCGACGTTGTCACGCCCTAACTCTGTCTGGAGCACCTCGAATTCGGGTTCCGGTTCGGAGGGCAACTCCGAGACGCCGACCGTTGGTTGCTCAGCAGAGCACGGAGTCTGCTGTTCAGCCACTGGCGCTGACGTGTCCTTCGGCTTATCCGATGCACAACCTGCCAGCCCCAGTACCGAAAGCAGGATCAAGTACTTCATATGCACTCCGGGACACGCCTAAGCCGCGCGGGCGCGTTTGCTGTTTCGGTCTGAGGCGCGGCGTCTTGGGAAGAACTCTACTCGCTTGATGTTCGCGCCCAAGCTGGTGAGTTTGTCCTCAAGGCGATCATAGCCGCGGTCGACGTGCTGGATCTTCATTACGTCCGTTGTGCCCTCGGCCGCGAGTCCCATCAGGATCAGCCCGGCGCCTGCGCGCAAATCCGTGGCGGCCACGGGCGCGCCGTAGACTCTGTCGACGCCGGTGACGATCGCTGTGTTGAACTGCTTGCGGATGTCCGCGCCCAACCGGCGATACTCCGGCACGTGCATGAAGCGCTCGGGGTAAATCTTCTCTTCTACCAGCGCGTAACCTTCACTGACGCACAGCAGCGCCATCAGCGGGCTTTGCAAATCAGTCGGGAAGCCGGGGTACGGCAACGTCGCCAAGTCAGCGGCCTTGGCGCGATTCGGGCAGTTGATGCGCACGGTCGTGGCATCCAGGCGTTCAAAGGGCACGCGCATTTCGGTGAACTTGTCGAACAGGGCGAGCATCACGTCAGGGTCGCATTGCTCAAGTGTCACGTCGCCTCGGGTGATCGCACTGGCGATCATCAGGGTGCCGGCTTCGATGCGGTCAGGGATCACGGCGATGTTGGCGGGGCGCAACTCGTCTACGCCTTCGATCACCAACCGCGAAGTCCCGCCGCCGCGAATCTTTGCGCCCATGCTGTTGAGCATTTCAACGAGGTTCGAGATTTCCGGCTCGCACGCGGCCTGATCAATGATCGTTACGCCACTGCTCATGACGGATGCGCACAACACGTTCGCCGTGCCGGTGACGCTGGGACCCATCGGGCCGCCGAGATAGACGCGTCCGCCGGTTGGGCGCCCTTTGGCGATTACGTCGCCGCGCACGAAATCAACTTCGCAGCCGATGGCCTGGATACCCTTGATGTGAAGATCAACCGGGCGCTCACCCAACGTGCAGCCGCCCGGCTGGCTTACGTGTGCTTCGCCGCGTCGCGCAAGCAACGGGCCGAGCACGCAGAAACTGGCGCGCATTTCGGAGACCAGTTCATAAGGCGCGTGGATCGGGGCTTCGTCGACGACGTCGATGACAACGACGCCGGGTTCGGCAAACAGGGTCACGTCGGCGCCGAGGGTTTCGAGAATCTCGGCCATCAGGCGCACGTCGGACAGGTCCGGCACGTTGCGCAGAATCGTGGGGCCTTTGGCCAGCAATGCAGCGGCCATCATCGGCAACGCAGCATTCTTGCTACCGGAAACCCGGACAGAACCTTGCAGGCGCGCACCGCCCTCGACGACGAATTTGTGTGGCATAGTCACCCTCACTGAGCGCGCATGTACGCGCTATCGATAGATCAAACCGCCGGGAAGCCCCGGCCTTTGCCCTATCGGCAATTTTCGTTTGTGGATGCAGTCTATTCGACCGGTGGCTCTAGCTCGGTTGTCTGGCTCACTGCCATGGGCTCGTCGCCGCCATAATGGGCTACTGCCTCAACAGCGCCGACTGCGATGCGCGAGTAGGCACTGGCCATTTCGAGATGCTGGCGAGTTGTGTTGCGCATGCTGGTGCGCGAGCGTGGCTCGAACATGATCGTCCAGGTGTTTGCGACCGGCGTCGCGAGCCAGCCAAGCTCAATCAGCTTGCCCGCGAACATGGCGCGGCTGACCTTGTCGACCGTCACGTCAAACTCGACGGCGAGCAAAGCGTGAATGTCATCAGCCTGCGGTTGGGTTTCGTCGTTCATGCGTGTGCCACCAGTATGCGATCAAGTCCTGCATAATCGCTTACGGTGTGCGGGTTCTGCAACGACAGATTTGCGGCCGTAGCCACAAGTGCCGGGCCTTGCTCCATGCCGTGCTCAAGGAAGACGCCAGCGCCGGGCTTCAGCCTTTGAGCCACGTGGGACAGAACATGCTCCGCCACAGCCAGGCCTTCACGTCCTCCCAGTAATGCTTCTTCAGGCTCATGGTCACGTACCTCCGGTTGAAGTTCGGGGTAGTCGGCCGGGCTTACGTACGGCGGGTTGCTGACAATCAGGTCGAAGGTCGGCACAGGTCGTGTCGCGGACAGCCCGTCCATGCGCGCGCAGAAGACACGCGACGCAACTCCATGCTTTTCGGCATTCCGGCGCGTAACCTTGAGCGGAGTCGGGCTGATATCGGTTGCCAGTACCTTCAGCGCAGGAAATTCCAGCGCCAGCGTCACGGCCAGCGCCCCCGAACCGCAGCCGATGTCAGCCGCCCAGCCGCTGACGTCCGGGTACTGCGTGCGCACGAGTTCAATGATGATTTCGGTTTCAGGGCGCGGGATCAGCACACCCGATTGGACGTGAAACTCGCGCCCGAAAAATTCACGGTGCCCGATGATGTAGTCAACCGGTTCACGCCTGAGCCTGCGCGAACACAGTGCCTCAGCCTGGCTTTCGGTGTCACGGGGCAAGTCATCATCAAGGCGCATCGCCAGCTCGCCGCGTAGGACACCCAGCACATGCGCAAGCAGCAGCTCGGCATTCAGACGCGCGTCGTCGATCTCCTCGCGCTTGAAGCGATCACGCCATGTCTCGATGAATTGCCGGGTACTGGTCATGACGGAATGAAACCATAGGTGGACATCCGTGAACATGTTCAGTCATGTTCACTTATGGTTTCAAATCTCTTTCTTCTTCCACGCGCCTGATCTCCAGCGCAGATATAGAAAGCTGCCTAGCAGCGTGATGTGGATCAGCGCGGCGATCCAGCCGCCTTTGGCACCCAGCCCGTACTGCGGCAGGAAGTCCACCCAGCCTTGCCCTTCTTCAAAGATCAGGATGTGGCTCAGCGGCACGAACACGCACCAAGCCAGCACCAGCAAGGCCGCCGTTGGCACCATTACGTCACCCGCGCCACGCAGGCAGCCGAGCGTGCCGAGGTTCAGCGCATCAAATAGTTGGTAACCCGCCGCGATCAGCAGCAGTGTCGCCGACAACTCAATCACGGCTTGTGCACTGGGGTCGCCGCTGGTCACAAACACCGAACTGAGCGGCCCGCCAATCGTCGCGAAGAGCACAGCCCAGATCATCATGTAGAAGAACGCCAAACGAATGCAGGCCGAACCCACGCGCTTCGCCCACTCTTTGTCACCTGCACCGATACTCTGGCCGACCAGCGTTGCAGCCGCAAAGTTGATGCCGGCCACCGGCAGGAAGCCAAGCGAAGTCAGAATCATCGCGATCTGTGTCGCGGCTGCCGGTACCTCACCGAGCTTGCCTACCATCAACTGGAAAGCCGCGAATGCCCCAACATCGAACATCGAGTGCACCCCAATGGGAATGCCCAACGCGAAAACCGCACCGAGTGCTCGCAGGCGGGGACGCCACATGCGTGTCGTGGCAAACTCGCGTCGAAAGTAGCGGCTGAAGAAGATCACGGCGTAGAAGAGAATCCCCGCGATAACCGCAAGACTGGTCGCTAGCCCGGCGCCGTACATCCCCCACCCCAGGTGCAGGATCAGCAGCCAGTTCAGCCCGACGTTCGAAACGGCGGCGACAACGGCGCCCATCAGCGAAATCCGGGTATGCCCGGCGCCGTTGAAGAAATTGCTCAGGGAAAAGTAGACGACAACCAGCCCGCCACCCGCCATGCGCGGCAACCAGTAGTCCGAAGCCGACTGCACCACGTCTGCGGGCAACCCGAAGAACGAGAACAACTGCCCGCCGGTCAGCGCCACCCAGACAGCCAGCGGCGCAACGATCACGCCGGAGTACATGCCGTGCCACGCGGCCTGCCCGGCCCGCGCCTTGCGCCCCTCGCCATAGCGTTGGGCGACAATGGTCTGGACAGCGATGCCGCTGCCGCCAAACAACAACAGCAGCGTGAAGCTGCTGAAGTTCACGGCATTCATGCCGGCCACAGCGCCCGCACCAAGGCGCCCGACGAACCAGGTGTCGATTACGTTCAGGAAAGCCTGCACACCGAACTGGACAAACAAGGGCCACGCCACGGCAATCACCGCGCGATAGTCAACGCGGCGGGTGCCGTCCGGCTGATACAGAACTGCGGGAAGTCTCGAATTTACAGTCGGCGCGTTCATGGTCCGACTGTAACGAGGGCAGGTTGCACCGGTAGGGGCGATGCTTGCATCGCCCGCGAATCACAGGGCACGGCGGGCGACGCGAGCGTCGCCCCTACTTGTAGTTCCCGAAGCTTATCGGCAGCGGCAGGTCCATGTCCTTCACGGCTTGTTGAATCTCCTGCAGCACGTCGCGGCTTTTGCCGGTTACACGAATCACGTCGCCCTGGATGCTGGCCTGCACTTTGTACTTCGCGGCCTTGATCATCTTGGTGATTTCTTTGGCCTTGTCCGACGGAATGCCGTCAATGATCGTGTAGATATGCCGCATCGCGCCGCCGGCTGCGGGTTCTTCCGACTTGTGCTCCATGGCCTTCGTGTTGATCCCTCGCTTGGCCAGTTTGGTTTTGAAAATGTCCAGCATGGCCTCAAGTACCATGCTGTCGGCGGCCGTGATGGTCACTTTCTTCTCGGCCTTGTTCCACTCAAGCTCGGCGGTCTTGCCTTTAAAATCCCAGCGCTGGCCGATTTCCTTCACGGCCTGCTGCCATGCGTTGTCGACTTCGTGAACGTCCACAGTCGCCATGATGTCCATGCTGCTGTCAGCCATATCGGGCCCCCTGTTAGCAACTAGCCTTCGTTGAATTGTCAGGATGCAAATGGTGCAGCCAGTGACTAGTGGCTGGTGGCGGGAAACTGTGCTCATCAGTGACTGCCTTGCGCACTCAACATTCGCTAGATTGTCACGATGACGCGCAACAAACGACATCTGGAAAAGATCATCAAACGCAAACGGATGCAGAAGAAGCCGCCGGCCGATCTCTCGGTTGTGGAAAGCGAGCGCGTGTTCCAGGTTGAGTTGCCGCAAGAAGGCATGCGCGTCGACATGTTCATCCTTGAGCGCACGCCGTGGATGTCACGCACCAAGGCAACAGTTGCGTTCGAAGAAGAACGCGTGCTGAAAAACGACCTGCCCGTGATGCCCGGCAAGAAGCTGCGCGCGGGCGACATCGTAAAACTGATCCTGCCGCCGCCTCACGAAGACATCACCGAGATGGGGCGAATCCCCTACGACATCGTCTATGAAGATGACGGCATGTTCGTAGTCAGCAAGCCGCCGCATCTGATCGTGCACCCGACCGGCGGCTACCGCTACACGACGCTGCTGAACGCGCTGCACCTGAGGTTTCAGGGCACGGACGTGTTTCCGCGGCTCGTGAACCGAATCGACAAGGAAACCAGCGGGCTGATCATCTGCGGCAAGACTTCCAAGATGACCGGCAAACTCGGCAAAGCGCTGGAAGACAAAGAGGTCGTAAAGGACTACCTGGCGCTGGTCGAAGGCATAGTCGAGAAAGACCATCAGTTCATCGACCTGCCCATCGGCAAAGATGACGAAGCCGAAGTCACCATGCTGCGGCGCATTGACCCGAACGGACAGCACGCCAGCACCGAGGTCTGGGTTGTCGAGCGCTTCAAACGCTTCAGCCTTGTACGCTGCCGTCTGCACACCGGACGCATGCACCAGATTCGCGTGCATATGAAAGCCATCGGCCACCCATTGGTCTGCGATCACCACTACGGCGTACGCGACGACTTGCTGGAGTCTGACCTGCGCGATCCCCCACCCAAGCCAACAAAGATGGAATCACCCTACGGCTTCCGCGACGGTGATTCCGACGCCGATGTAACCGAGCGTATTCGAGCGGCCGATACGCTGATGCGCCACGAGTACGAAGCCCTCGGCAAGGGCGAGCGGGTGCCGCGCGGCGACGATGACGCCCTGATACTCGGGCGCTGCGCCCTGCATAGCCACTACCTGAAGCTCACGCACCCCGGCACCAAAGAAGTGCTGGAACTGACCGCGCCGCTGCCACCGGACATGCTGGCCGCAATCGACAAGATCCGCGCCGCCGGAGCATAACGCACTCTCCCACAAAGGCGCAAAGAACCGCTTTGTGCTGTGTTGCCGCCCGAGACGCTTGCCTGAATCGCGCGGCTTGTGACAATGCACGCCAATTCACGGGGGTGACCATGCCGGAGCGTTCTGTACGTATTGCCATCATTGGCGCGGGGCCTAGCGCCTTTTACGCGGCCGCGGCTTTGATCGCTCAGGATGATGTCGCCGTCCGTGTTGACCTGTTTGACCGCCTGCCCGCACCCTACGGGCTGGTGCGCTACGGCGTCGCGCCTGACCACCAGCGCATCAAGAGTGTTGCGGCGCTGTACGAGAAAACAGCGTCCGACCCGCGTGTGCGTTTCTTCGGCTGCGTTGAGTTCGGCAAAGACGTCACGATCGATAGCCTGCGTCCGCTTTACGACATGGTCGTGTTCGCCACCGGCGCGCAGTCCGACCGCAGTCTTGGCATCCCCGGCGAAGACTTAAGCGGCAGCATGTCGGCCACGGAATTCGTCGCCTGGTACAATGGCCACCCGGACTACAAAGACCTGAACCCGGACCTGAGCGTTGAGGGCGTGGCAGTCATCGGTGTCGGCAACGTCGCGATGGACGTCGCGCGTATTTTGGCCAAGACGCCCGACGAACTAAAAGAGACGGACATCGCCGATCACGCGCTTGAGGCGCTGAAACACAGCAAGGTCCGAAACATCTACGTGCTCGGGCGCCGCGGCCCGGCGCAGGCGAAGTTCACCAACCCGGAGATCAAGGAGTTCGGCAAGCTTAATACGGCCGACCCGGTTGTGCTGGAAGGCGAGCTTGAACTGGATCCCCACAGCGCTGTTACTGTTGAGCAGAACCGCATGGCGCGCCAGAACGTCGAAATCCTGCGTGAGTACGCGGCGCGCGGCCACGGCACCAAAACGCGGAAGGTCCACTTCCGGTTTCTCGTCAGCCCGACTGAGATTCTGGGCGACGGCAAAGTCAGCGGCATCAAGATCGAGCGCAACAAGCTGGTTAGCACCGACGACGGCTACTTGAACGCCAACGGCACCGGCGAATTCGAAGAACTGAATGTCGGCATGGTGCTGCGCAGCGTCGGCTACAAGGGGCTGCAGGTACCCGGCATGCCGTACGACGCGCGCAAGGGAACGATCCCCAACGACCACGGACGTATTCTGAACCCGACGACCGGCAACCCGATCCCGGGCGCCTACGTCGTGGGCTGGGCCAAGCGTGGACCCACAGGTGTAATAGGCACGAACAAGAAAGACGCCGAAGAAACCGTCGCGCTGTTGCTTGAAGACATACCGCACATCAGGCGCGCCGGCGTCGACGCCAAGGTCGAACAAAAGCTTGAGGAACTGCTCGAGGGCGCCGGCTGCAAGTACGTCAGCTTCGACGAGTGGCAATCGTTCAACGCGCTAGAGATTGAGCGCGGCAAATCCCAAAACCGCCCACGCGTAAAGTTCATCGACATCGAAGAGATGCGAGCGGCACAATCTGAGCGCGAAGCATAAACGAGCGTCATCGCAGTATCAGTGGGCATAGAACACTTGTATGGCTCTACGTCATGCCTATCGCATGCCGAAGCGAGCGGGGCACCGGATACTCCAATTCATCTGGTACTGGCGGGAACTCAGTGCCTTTTGATCTTACGACGCCTTCGATCTGGTGGGCCAGCTTCGTCACTTCCTCAATCCCGACGATCCATTCGTTTACGTAGGACTTCACGTCGGCGCCTTGGACGCCTATCTGGATAGCGCGATGCTCCAGCCGGCCGAGTCGCAGGTTGCGGTCAGGATCCCACTGGATGCGATTGGTGGTTTCGCGGAGCCGTTGTTTCCAGGCATCTTCCGTGGGATAGAAACGCGGATCGAAGTGACTGAGCGCTGCACTGGCGAGAATGCGCTCGAATCCGTCACGCAGTAGGCGGATACGCAGGATTCGCTCCTGTCCCTCTTTACGCCCGTAGCCCGCGCGATAGAGCATCCACCCAAACGACGGCTTGATCCAGGTCATGCGCGTCAGGCTGAAGCCGTCGCTGAAAGTGCCGTCGCGGATGGCGGCGTCTGCGATCTCGTCACGGTAGGCTTGGTAAACGGTGATCGTCTTATCGTCGAAATGAGCGAGCAATCTTCGTGTTTCTTTTACACTATTCATGAGTGAAGAGTAAGTGGATTGTATTGACACGTCAATCGCTATGTTTGGATGTGGTGGCCGTGCGTCTGTGTTGCAATAGCGCTCGCTTACGCTTCGCGTTCAGATGCGCTTGGCAGCTTCGATTTGCTCGACTACGGCCTGGCGTTCGCGGTTGTGGATTTGGCGCAGGGCTTCGTTGTTGCCGATGGCGGCCTCTACTTCGGCGTGGATTTTCTTCACTTCGTCGCGGGTGATTTTCAGCGCTTCTTCGCTGAAGACCTCGGTGGTCTTCAATGCGCGAGCCAGTGTTCGCACGGCGAACACCAGGGGCAGGGCGCAGAACAGCCTGATGTCGCGCTCTGACGCCGGGATCGTCACTGTGTACTCCAGCGCTTCGTCAAGCCAGAGCAGCGTCATGTCTGCGAGCCCCGCCACGACTTCGCGCCCGCGCGGGTCGGCGGGGTTATCGATCAACGTCTGCAAATCAATGCCGGCCGCGGCGAACAGCTTGTGTGGGACATACGCCACGCCACGCGCGATGTCGTCGGTGACGCCCTTGATGATGTTCGTAACCTGCAGCCCGAGCCCGAAGCTGACGGCGCGCTCGTCAAGCGCTGCCTTCACTTCCGGCGTGATACTTGACCGGTCAAGGGCCCATTCGTTGCACAGCAGCTTGCCGACCGTGCCAGCGACGTAATAGCAGTAGCGCTTTAGATCTTCTTCGTCGTTGAGACGCAGACCCTCGCCGCGCATCTCACGCCGTACAGTCTCGGCCATGCCTTCGGCCATCTCGCGCAGGCTGAGTTGCTGTGCCTCACGAGCGCCCGGCCGGAACTCATGAAACGTCTGCAAAACGACTGTGGACTTGCGACACAGCTTGTGGTCGGTGCCGTCCAGCGCTGCTTCGTCAGCGAACATGGCTTCGATATCGGCGCAGCAGGCACGCCATTTAGCGTCGTCAACCAACTCCGTGGCGCAGCGGTCAAGCAGCGCGGCACGGGCTTCGGCGGGCAGAGTCGTCGTGTCTTCAATCGTGTCGAGAATACGGCAGATCAAGTACGCCACACCGATTTCGTCACGCAGCGGGTCTGCCAGCAACTCAATACCAAGCGCGAACGTGCGCGACACGGCCGGCAAGATCTCTCGGCACCAGGCCTGATTTTCAACTGTAAGGGACATGCTGCTCTCCAAGGCGGCGTAATATAGCCACCTGAGGGCACAGTCAAACCAGAAAGCTTACTCGGACTGCCAGGCGAGGAAATCTTTCTCAAACTTCTTCCAGCCGTTGGCATCCAACCCGAAGGCCTTCTCAAAGGCCGGAAGGGGGTTCTCGTGGTCAACTTCGCCATCTAAATCCATGCGAATGAACTTGAACAAGTGGTCGCGGTACGGGTGATCGTCACCGGAGCCGAAGTACGTAAACAGGAACAACGCATGCATGTAGCTTCGCAGCAAGTTCGCTGTGTTGCTGGAATTAGTTATGAGTTCAAGGTACGTGGGCTCCCAGCCATCGTAGCTCTCGAAGTTTGCGCGCAGAATCGGCGCGGCTTCTTCAATTTTCGTCAGCCCGACAATCTGTTTTGCAGTGAAAGCCGGGCCGCCAAACGAATCAATCTTGCCGTTTTCAGCGACCTTGTAGGGCTCCAGCAACCGCTTCAACAGTGCCTTGGGGCGTGAGTCATTGGTGAAGAAGTTGAACTGCCCCGTCGCGCTTGAGCGTGACGTGAAAGACAACGCCGCCGCGAAATACGACTTCAGCCAGTAGCTCTGGTACGCGATGAATGCGTCGTCCTCGGCCTTTGTTTTCGGAGCGTTCGGGTGGTAGCTGTAAAGAGCGTTATCGATCAGCATACGCAGGAACTTGCCCAGGCTTTCGCGCTCGTCTTCATAGACCATGCTGATGCGCCCGGTCGCCGGTTCCGTGACCGTCGAGATGCTTGAAGAATCCACCGTGATATCGTGATCTTTCAGGTACGGGGTCCAGTAGGACGCGCTCCGGAAAAGCAGCACCTCGAACGGAGCCTCGTCGCGCTCTTCCTGGCTGAGATCGGAAGGCAGTGTGCGCGTCAGCTTCAGCGGCTTGATGACGGTATCCTGAAAGAACTCAGGGAACTGCTCTGCCGCATCAAGCGCGGACTTGATCCTGTCGCGCGTGGCCGACTCCGACTCGCCGTCACGCTGCTGCACAAAGAACACAAAGGGCGCTTTTCCAATGGTCAGCCAGTTGCCGATGCGACTTGCTTTCTCAAGCTCAAAGCGCATGCGCGCCTTGGCAACCAGCATCCGGAAGGGGTCCTCGGCACGAATTCGATTCAGTTCATCCTGTGCAGTGTTCAGCTTGTCGACGATTTCTTCAAAGCGAGCTTTGTCGCTCATGCCTGCCCAGCCGTCATCGGCGCGTGACTCCATGTCGAGTAACTCGTCGTGAAGTTCGCCGACTCCTTGAATGACACCAGTGTCTCGGAGCTCGGCTGCTCGGGTAATCTGGGCTCCAAAATCAAGCCACTCCTTCCCCAGCAGTTTCTGAGCCTTCGTGTACTCCGGGCTCTTCTCGGTTTTGCTGCGATTGCGTGCAACGACCAGTGAATAAAGCCCTTTCGCGTCAGACGGCACGTTAAGCTTGCTCATGCGGTCGGCGAACGCCATCAAGTCGGCATCGCTGTATCCAGCACCTTCCTCAACTATCATGGCGCCAACTATGCGCTGCCCGATCTGTGCGAGGTCGCTGTTTTCAAGCTTCGCCTTCTCCGCGCGCTTGAACAGGTCCATGAACTGGGCGGCCGTCTGCCCACTAACATCAAGCTGCTTCAGAATTTCGTCGCGTTCGGTTTCCGGGTTGGTGTTGCTGCTGTCGGTGTTGTTGGCTTTGGCGACGGGCTGGTTGGTGTCGGCGCTTTGGCCGTCAAAGAGCCCCATCGCAAATGCTGCGGCCGCGCCTCCACCTGCAATCACGAGAAGAAGGACGACAGCGATCAGCAGCCCCTTGCTGGACTTCTTTGCCGTCACATCAGGACCGACTGCCGCAAGTCTGGCTGAAGTCTCACGTTGATTCTTGAACATCCGTGTGGGTTCGGCGGCGACCTGGCGGCCGGAGGTCGTGCGACGCATTACCTCGCCGCCGGAATCCAGCTCAACTTCAGGTTCTATCTGAATCCCAACCGGCTGGCCGGGTTGCGGAACGCACAACCGTGTACCGCACTTCTTGCAGTTAAACTCACGCCCCGCGTAGCTGGTCGCTACTTTGTAGGGCAAACCGCAGCCTGTGCAATCGAAGCTAATGACGTCCGACATGAGAACGCCTGTCCAATCTGTTCCGGTGAAGAATTGCACACATCTTAACATGAAGCATCAGTCACGGGAATGTAGTTACCGGTTTGACGGGGGCTTTACACGGCATTGGACCTGATTATCATTCCCGGCCCACTGCGGGTGTAGCTCAGTGGTAGAGCATCACGTTGCCAACGTGATGGTCGTGGGTTCGAGTCCCATCACCCGCTCCATTCAACATAGCGGTCGCGCGACTTAAGGTCGCGCGACCGCTTTTTTTTGATTTGGGGCGCTCTCAGGCCTCGTCGCGGACGGAAACTGCCATCTCCCGGAAGGTCCCAAGCCCGGCGCGAAAGCCATCTACGAAGTAGCGCACGGCGCGCTTACGCAACTCAAGCGTTGTACCGCTGCGTGAGCTTTTAGGGCAAAGCTCAAGGGCGTTGCGGTAGTGAATCGCCGCATTGTACAGGCGCGGGTGGGTCGTCTGCGGCAGTTGGCGCAACTTCTGGTCGGCCTCATCAAGCAGTTCACGGGCTGTTTCCTTGTTGCCGCAGGCCCTCTCCAACTGTGTTCGAATCACCAACATGCTGAAATCAGACAATGGGCTGGTGGGTATCAGGCACTCCTTTACCAACGTGCGATCATATTTGCCGGTGCGCAGGGCTGTTCCGAGCTCGAGCATCTGGACAGCCCAGGGCGCACGCAGTGACTCATAGGGCTTCTCACCTTCGAACAGGAAGCGACGAACTTCTTCAATCAGCTTTGGGTCTTCGGTCCATGCCGCGTACTTCAACAGAAAGGCCTCAAGCCCGGTGCCCAGGCCCTCGACGTCCATGGCCGTCCGCACGGAACCCAAGCCGGTTGTTACGCAGACGACATGAAACTGAAGCGCTGCAAACGCCATGTCGTCAGGGTTGACCAAGGCAATCTCGCTGTAGGTCTTTCTCGCGAGTGCCACGCCTTCGTCCACGCGCCCCAGCTCCACCAGCAGCGCCCCCACCCGCATCTTGAGTTGCTGGTAGTAGATGTCACCGTGAATGTCTGGATGCCCTAGGCTGACGGCCGACTCCAGCACGCGAACAGCTTCTTCGAGGTAGCCCATGCTGGTGAGGGCGACGCTGAGGTTTCCGATCTGGGCCAGTTGCAGGCGGTCGCGCAACTCCCCCATCGCGAGGAGTTGCCGGACGGCCCGGCGCTGGATCTCCAGCGCCGCTTCGAAGTTGTTTAGCGAGTGCTCAAGGTTCGCGGCTGCGTAGTCGAAACGCAGATCGGCGTCGGGGCTGTCTGACAGGCGCGAAATCTGGGTGATGGCCTCGCGCAGTTCCAGCGCCAGGTCGATGTTACGCTTCTTCAGCGCGCCTTGCATTTGGGTAATCAGTTCATGGTAGATGGGCGCAGTCTGCTCATTCAGGCGCTTGCGCAGAACTTCGTAGCGTTTCAGCGCTTCGTTCAACTCGCGCAGGACGCGGGCGTGGCTCTTGCCCGTTAACGCACCGAGGCGCATCTCCGACACCGCGCTCATGGCCTTCACTAGCGCCAGAATGTCTTCACCCATGGCCACTGACGACTCGGCCACGTCGGACAGGTACGGCGCACCTTCGCCCAACAGCAGCCACGCCGGGTTCAGTTTGAATTCACGCAAAAGCGCAATCGTGAAATCGGTAGGGACCTTCCCCTGCCGGACATAGCGGTTGACGTTGGATTGCGGCACGCCGGTACGCTCTGCGATTGCCGCCTGGGTCTGCTTCTGGGCGATCTGCCGCAGCCTTTCGCGGAAATCATCATCCCAGTTTCGGGTTTCTTTCATCGGCAAAATCCTTTTCCGGGATACTACTTTTGACTTTTGTGTGAATCAACACATCGGTTCCGTAGGCTTTGACGCGCGTGGCAACAGGTCGTTGCTGAGGTGGGAAGACTCACGCCGGTACCCGAAGTCAAGGTCGCAGGCATGAGTCAAAGAACGGAGAGATGTATGAAACGCGCGCTACTGCTGCTTCTGATCGCTTCCAGTATTGCACCCGTGCTTTTTTCCCAGACCGTAACCAAAGCCTGGGGTGAACAACTCATGTATCAGGCCGGCGGTTCAAGCCCGGCAACTTACAACCCCGGGCCGGACAAGATGTTTGGCCACGAGTTCACCGTCGCTCAGAACGGCGTCGTGCCGGAAATCGTGCAGCTCGGTTGCGCGCTGCCGATTCCAGACTTCTCGACTCTTCCAGCCGGATATCAGGTGACAGTTGATCCTGTGAAAGTCGTGCTGTGGGAAGTAACGACGTCATCCAGCGGTACTCGATTGGCAGTGGCCGACGTTGTACCAGTCGCGGGCGGCTGGGGCTGGACTACCCTGCCACAACCGATCGCACTGACGCCCGGCAAGGCCTATCGCGTGGCCGTCATCACCGGCGTCAACATGACCGTGACAGATCCAAGCAACCAGATGTTCCCGGTTACGAACAATGAGATCTACTTCTACCACCACAGCAGCAACACGCCTCTGACGCAGCCAAGTGCACCGATCCAGTTTGTCGGCGGCGTTGAAGCGCAGGTGAACTACACCACTGGCGCAACCATCAACGACTTCCCAGGTGGCAGTGGCGGCTACGCCACCAACCCTTGGGGCATGGCTGACATTGCCTGGCGCGAAACGCAAGTTGCACCAACTCTCGACGTACCTGCGACCGGCATCAGCACACCGAGTGTGTTCATCACCGAGGCCGGGCCGGACGTCATCCCGGCTGGGCATGAAGGCGGAGAAATCCAGAACCTCGGCACCGACTGGGAAGACATTTCCGGCTGGCGCGTATGTATCTGGGACTCAATCCAGGCCACGCTTCAGGCGCAATCGAAGTACGAGCCGGTCGCCATCGGCACATTTCCGCAAGGCACGGCCATTGCGCCCGGACAGGTCATCAGCTTCGGCGAGGCCGTTGGTGGGTCCGCGTTTGAACTGGCTTTCGGCAACTGGGGCTGGGGCGCAACGTCCGAGTCCGCCGTGGCATTGCTTGACGCGAACGACAACATCATCGACTTGCTGAGCGTCAACAATCTCAGCCTCAGCTCCATCAGCAACCCGGTTTCAGGGTTCGACAGTTTCTGGAGCGGCACCCAACTCGGACAATGGAACATAAGCAACAGTTGGCAGCGCCAGGGAAGTGCTGACAACGACACTGCGGGCGATTGGACAAGCGGCAACTCGCATAGTCTTGGCACTCAAAACACCGTGTTGTCAGCGCCGTTCAATGCGGCCGGTGAAACCTATGCAGCAGTCGGTGGCACCGCCCCTGCATTCACGGGGCAGTTGGGCGTAGGCGACAACCTGGACGTCACCTTCAAGGGCGATGACCTCAACACGAACGACAACCTCGTTCTGTCCGTGAACTGGAACAGCGGGCTGACACCGGCGCAGGCGGGCTTCACTTCCCTTAGCTCAAATCAGCCGCTAACAACCAGCGGGACCGGCAGCCTGACGCTGACGCTGACGGGCACGGCCCAGATGGCTGGCACGATCACCCTGGACGTGAGCATCACGGACTCAACCAACCAGACCGCCGGCTACACGTACACGCTGACCATCGACCCAATCCCGAACTATTCACCGGTTTTCACGGTCACTTACAACACGGGCAGCGGCGCACAGAAGATCATTTCCGGCGCGAGCTTCGGCACGACGGCGACGCCGGTCCCGTTCGGCATTGCGCTTTCGACTTACTCGTTCCAGCTCACGGTATCGGACGGAAACAACGACTCGGTGGGCGTCGCCGCAAACCTGCAACTGGCTCCGACATCGGCCCAGCAGGGCATTACGGGCACGGAGTTCGAGCATTCGGCACAGACCGCGCCATACTCATGGTCGCCGAACGGTTCAGCTCTGTTTGCGCACATGAACAACGTCGACACAACGTTTACGCTCACCCTCACGGCCGACGACGGCAATGGCGGCACACGCCAGTTCGTGATTACATTTCTTGTTGAAGCTCGCCCGACGAACGCGCTGCCCTCGGTCACTGTCAATGCGGGCGGCAGCAACGTCGGCAATGGCAATAACGTTGTCGTCGCCTCAGGCTCAACACTTGCCAGCCTCGGTCTTCAGATTGACGTCGACGACGCGGATCAGGACCCGGTTCAACTGACCGCCACAATCAGCAACATCACCACGCAAGGAATCGTGACCACGGAGTTTGAAAGCACAGGCTTCGCGAATGTCGCCTACAGCCTGACACCCAACAGCGGCACATTCAGCATACCGACGATCATCCACCAGGTTGATTTGACGGCCGACGACGGCAACTGGCTGGGTACGAAGGCGTTTACTTTCTACATCGTCGTAAACCGCACGCCGACCATGCAGGTCACTTCCAACGGCAACGCAGTCACTTCGGGCAGCACACTCAACGTCAACTACCTGGATACGCTGGCATCACTGGGGCTTTCCATCTCCGTGGACGATCCAGACGGTGATCCCACCGCCGTGGGTGCCAGCGTTTCAGGTGTGACTACGCAGGGTTTCAGCACGGCCGATTTCAGCGCGGCACAGCAGCCTGTCGGCTACGTCATCACGCCGAACAACGGTACGTTCAACGACCCGGCCGGCAGCAGCCATGCGATCACCCTGACAGCAACCGACCAATACGGTTTTCAGGTGAGCATCAACTTCACGATTGTGGCGGGGCTGTTCGCGCCTCAGCTCGAGGTCAGCGAAAATGGCGGATTGGCTATCGCCAACGGCGCGGCTGCAACGGGCGGACGCCAGTTCGGTACGCAGGACATAAACAGCGGCCCGACCGCGGCGCTTACAATCGTGATTGCGAACACCGGCAGCGGCCCTCTGGACGTTGCGGGCGTTGCCCTGACCGGTGCAAACAGCAGCGACTTTGTATTGACGGCTTCGGGGCTGCCGACACAGGTTTTCCCGGGTACACCCTTCACGTTCAGTCTGGCGTTTGACCCAGTTGTCGGCGGGCTGAAGCAGGCGGGAATCGAGATTCAGTACACCGCAGCCGGCACACAGGGCACGTTTAGTTTCGCCCTTGAGGGCACAGGACACGACCCCAGCGGGCTCGCAATTACGACAACCAAGATCCCGACAGGCGTGCTTGATGTGACCTACGGGCCTGTGCAACTGCTCGCGACGGGCGGCGCGGGTGGCGAAACCTGGAGCATCTTCAGCGGCAGCCTCCCAACGGGACTGACACTGAGCCCACAAGGGGTGCTGTCCGGCAAGGCGATTGGGCAGGCGGGAACGTCCACGTTCATCGTGCGCGTCACAGACAGCCAGGGCGGTACCGATGAACAGACACTCAGCCTTCAGCTTCTCGACAAGCCCAGTGGCAACGGCAGCACCGGGGCAAGCTGTGAAGTCGGCAGCGGTAGCCGAATGGGGCTTCTTGCCATACTGGCGCTCTTCGGGTTGGGCTTCATTCGTCGGAGGCGGGCGACACAGTAACGCTCAGAAGCAGATGCAAAGAGCCCGGCGTGCAAGCGCCGGGCTCTTTCTTGTTCAACCGCACACTACGTCTGCGTCAGCAGTCTCCGGATCTCGCTTAGCTTGTCGCTGGGTGTACGCCCACTGCGCGCGGCCGTGTCTGCGACACTCAGCATCATGGCGATATACGCCTGGCGGGATTCACCTGTCAGTATCGAGAGGTGCTGCTGGATCGTCCCAACGTCACCGCGCGCGACCGGACCGGTCAGCGCGTCCAGCAGCCCTTGTGATTGGGCGTTCTGCAACGTGCCTTGGGCCAGGGGTATGAGCATCTTCTCGGCCTGGGCCGCGGGAATGCCGGCCTGCATCAGCAGTTGGCACCCGGTATCAAGCAAGGCAATCAGCGCGTTGCTGGCAAGCACAGCAGCCGCGTGGTAGGCGGCGTGGTCAAACGGGTCAGGCTGCTCCAAGACTGTCAACTTGAGAACTTCAGCCAGTTCTCGCAGTACACCAACAAGTTTGGGCTCGCCTGCTACGGTCGCATAACTGCCCGGGATTAAGGCCGAGCCACCCTCAAGCGGGAAGCTCTGAAGGATGTGAAAGACGCCGATGTCGGAATCCGCCAGCGCAATGATTGCGTCGGCGCCGCGTGCGCCTGACGTGTGGACGTAAAAACGACCAACCGCGCCCGGCTGCGCTGCCAGTTCAGCGGCAACGGTCTCAAGGGCGTCATCCGGTACGGACAAGATGACCAGCTCCGCCTTCAGGTCGTGCATGAACGCCGCAGGGCCCTGTGCGTGCAGATCCTCGTACCCGTGCGGCGCGCGTGATCGGCCGCCCGTCCGTACTAGCACACCTTCGGGCAACGCCCCTGCCAGCGCGCGCCCGAAACGCCCCATGCCGTAGATTGCTATCGATGGAATTGCCAATGCGCCTCCTGAATCAGGGGCGCATCATGCCAAAGCGTTCATGAAAAGTTTATGCCTACTTGATGCCGGCCAGTTTCTGGATGTCCGGGTCAAGGTCGTAGCTCTGGACTACGTTGCCGAATGCGTTCTTCCACTGGCGCACGCGTTCGCGTGAAACGCCGTATTCTTCGGCGATTTGCTCGCCTGAGGTGCCTTCCTTCAGCAGCTTGATGAACCGCTTGAACTTGCCTTTGCCGTACTGATTGATGAAGTTCTTCGCGACGGTCGCCGAATCAACGGACGGTTGTTTGTTCTTTGCTGCCAAGGGTTATCCTCCGGTTTTATCGCGCCACTATTGACACGTAAATACCAGAATGCGCTTTTGCTCTTGCCGTGTCAAGGGACGAGTTCATCACAAGCCTATACGAATGCCCGTTGCCAGCAGGCTTTCTTTTCAATACCATCCCCGCAATCGGTCAAGTAACCAAGGATGACCCCCATGGCAGGACAAGTTGCGGTTGGCGGATCACTTTCGCCGAGCAGCGCCGTAACAGATCGGCCCTCAATCGCCGGTTGGATCCGTTCCCCTTCGTGGGACAAGCGCTGGATTATCTTCCCCGCTTTTTTGGCACCGTTACCGGTCGCCATCTTCTATTTGTCGCTGTACCTGCTTGAGCGCTACACAGGCATGGACGCGGTCACGCGCAAAGGCGCGGCTGAGGACATTGTCAGCCTGTTTGTGATGGTGCTGGTCGGCGGCCCGCATGTCTGGGTGACGTTCACCCGCACGTGGCTGCACCCCGAGTTCAGGCGGCGCGAGAAGATCTGGTTCTTTGCAAGCTTTGCGGTCGTTCCCATCGTCGCGACGATGGCGTTGTCCAGTGAATTCACCCGTAAGCTGCTGCTGACCGGCTTCTTCTTTATTGCCAGCCTCCACATCATCCATCAGCTTTCGTACATCATTCGTTTCTACCAAGACCGCGACGCCACCAAACCGAGCCTGAAGTCACGACTCATCGACGTCGGCGCTGTGGTCTTCCCGCTTTACCCGGTCAGCACGTTCCGCATGGTCATGGTGAACGAAAACAGCATGGCCTTCGCGTGGGCCAGCCAATGGTTTGGCATTGATCAGGCCCGTGAGTTGCAGTTCAACATCGGGCGCGCGCACCCCTTGCTGCCTGATTTCATCCTTAGCGACTGGTTCTGGATGGTGAACCTTGTAGCACTGGTCGTTGCCCTGAGCCTGTGGGGTGTGAAGTCATTCAAAGAACATCGCAGCGGCAAACTGCAGCACGGCAAATTCCTGCTGATCAGTTGCGCCATCGGCGTAGGCCTCTTCTGCCCGCTGCTGCCGAATCTTGATTCCAGCTTCCAGGGTTTCAACTTGTGGCACAGCCTGCAGTACATTGCGCTGACGTGGTACATCACCCGCTTCCAAATGAGCAAAGGGCGCAAGCAGCACCGTTTCGTGAATTGGCTGGCGAAGGACGACCGCAGCGGCACGCGCTATTACGGTGTGGCCTTCGGCATCGTGATTGCCTTGATTGCGTTGATCATCGGCATCGCGTTTGTGCTCAGCAATGTTCAGGGTGTCGGCATGTTCGGCGGCAGCGGTGAACCGGGCACGATGACCTATCGCCCGGGCGCGATTCTGCAGGCCTACTACCTGTTTGGGTTCGGCTTGCTGCTCACGCACTACTTCCATGACGCGTTCTTGTTCAACATGCACACGTTCAGCAAGAAGGCGGTTAACACTCGCGAGTAGAATGCCGGCCTGGTGAAGAATTCAAGGGGCGACGCTTGCGTCGCCCCTACTCTTGTTCGCGACCGAATTCATCGCCCTGATCAGGTAGCGCAGCAAGAATGCGCGACGCCATCTCAGTCATCATTTCAGCCACCCCCTGACGCATCGCCAGCATCCGGATGGCGGTCTCTGTATTCCCGGATTGCCCAACTTCCTTTTGGCCCAACGCAAAACTGAACAGCGTCTGCCCTGTCTCTACATCGCTTAGTGTTACAACGCCGGAGACGTAGGCAGTCGGCACGCCGTCAGTCACGCTGGAAGTCACATCCACGTTGCCTTCCAGCAGCAAGTGATAGAGCTTCTCTTTGTTCAGATCAGTACCGCTGCTGACGGCGAGGTTGCGACCAAGGCACCACTTCTCAAGCTCAGGGTAGAACACAGCCTTGGCCGGGGGCTGCTCGCCTTGCTCGGTTTCCTTGACATTCACCAGTAACTCGCCGTTCCCGCGCGAGGGCAGCATCACCTTCCAGAGCCAGACGTTCATGGCGATACCCAGGCGACGCCCAACCAGTTTGTCGATGTCCATGTGGGCCTGCACGTAGGCGAAGTCGTCGCCCGTGGGCGTCAGGTAGAGCACTTTCGCGCTGGCGATGCCGCGGTCGTCAAGTTCACGGTCACCTTCGACAGTTCCCTGAAAGCCGACACCCGGCCCCCACGCAATCGGTACGCCCGTCACCGGTTTGCCCCGAAAGTAGAGCTTGAGCCCGATGGGATCCGGCAACCCTTCCCGCAAGCGTAGGTGCTGATTGCCGCCCCACTGGTCGGACTGGCAGATCGTCGGCAGCTCCCACAGCGAGATCAGGGCGTTCTCGACTTCGTCGAATCCTTGCTTGTTCAGGGTGCCCGCAGCAATCAGCTCCAAGGCCACGGCACGCACACACTTGAGATAGTATTCGCCCCACATCTCCATGCGTTTGGGGATGCTGCCCAACCCGACCGGAGGTCTTGAGGCGGTCTCGAACTCATTGATCGCTGGTTGCAGCATGGAGCGCGCACGCAGCTCCAATTCGTTGAAGTTGATCGCGCGAGCCACAACGGTCTCGAAACCGTCGCTCGCGACGTCTCCCTGTACGGCCCGCCCGAACTCGCCGAGCCGAAACCACCCCGCAGGCTCCGTGACGACTGTCTGGAACTGCGTATCTTTGAAGAGGATTTCGTTCGGCTGGATGGCGTAATCGCAGATCATGGCTTCGAGACGCTGCTCGGCGACCTCGGCGGCTTCTTTCTCAGTGCGTGCCAGCCCGAAGGCGACCAGGTAGTCGCTTTCGGGGAAGTCCGGATGCACGCCTGTGCGCGTCCACTCGGGCATGTCCACGCGGTTGATCCTGAGCCCACCGCGCTCCGGTGTCGAACAGCCCGTAAGCAATCCGAGAACCAATCCCACTATGAAGAAGAGAGTCCGTTCCACTGCCAATTTCCGGGGACCGAACAGGGTTAATACGTAATAATGCGGCCTAACCCTCAAAACGCAAGCCCGCAGCCAAAGCAGGTAAACTCATGAAACTGTGGAAACCCCTTCTGTCCGCGTCTCTGCTGCTGGTTGCCTCCCACGGCGTTTTTGCCAATGACAGCCCGGGCAGCGGGTTGCAGGCCCCGAACATGGACAGCATCACGCTTGAGGACATCAAGAGCGACGTCTACTTCCTCGCCTCCGATGAGATGCTCGGACGAGAAACTGCAAAACCGCAGGCACAGATTGCAGCGGCCTATGCGCGCAGTCGCATGGAACGCGTCGGCGTCGAGCCCGCCGGCGAAGACGGCAGCTGGTACCAGACCGTCAAGTTGAAGTACCACACCTGGGACGCAACCCCGAGCGTTGCTTTCACGCGAGACAGCGAAAAGGGCGAGTTGAAGTACGGCGAGGAATTCGTCAGCACCGGCGGCGCCGAGGCCAGCCTTGAGTACGAAGGTGAGATCGTGTTCGCGGGTTATGCCGTGAACGACGACACCCGGGGCTACAACGACCTCGACGGCATCGACCTGAAGGGCAAGCTCGCGCTGATCCTGCGCTACGAGCCGACAACCTGGATGAAAGGCGGGCGCAACCCATTCTCACGCAACGCGTACCTGCAAACGAAAGAAGCGCTGTGTCGCGCCGCGGGTGCGGTCGGTGTTTTGATGGTAACCGGCCCGGAGTCCCTGGGCGGCAGCGATAACCGCCGACAACTTCCCTCACCGGAAGCGGGCGAGAAGTCGCCGCCGTTGCAGCTTGATTTGGGCGAAGAAACGGAAAGTACCGGCGAACTGCCGTTCTTTCACATCTCAGTGCCCGCCTGCGACAAGCTGCTGGGCGGCGAGGGCGAGACCTCACGCGTTCAGAAGCTGTTCGATCAAGGCGAGGTGACGAAACGTCCTGACCTGTCGGCCATGAACGTCAAGCTCACGGCAAAGTCAAAAGTCGTACACGTCGAGGACCGCAATGTCGCCGGCATGATCAAGGGTGAGTTGGACGAATGGATCATCTTCGGCGCGCACCACGACCATTTGGGTTACGGCTACTTTGGTGCGAGAGACGCCCGCACCGCCATGGGTGAAATTCACAACGGCGCGGACGACAACGCATCGGGGGTAGCGACCGTGCTTGAGATTGCCGAAGCGCTGGCGAAGAGTGATAAAAAGCCACGCCGCTCGTTTCTGTTTCTGACTTTCACCGGCGAAGAGAAGGGTTTACTAGGCAGCAGTTGGTATGTGCGCAACCCGCTGATCGCCCACGAGAAGGTCTATGCCATGATCAACATCGACATGATCGGGCGTATCGACAACCACAAGCTCACGATGGATGGCACTTCGTGCAGCAAAGTACTGGACCGCGTCTGCAAAGAAGTCGCCCCGCTTTTCCCTGAGCTGGAGATCGGTTTCTCCGACAAGCCGCCAATGCCCGCCTCGGATCACTGGCCCTTCTTCAGCAAAGCAGGCATTCCGGTGTTCTTCCCGTTCGGCGGCATGAACCGCTTGATGCACACAGCCGAAGATGATGCCGAAACCATCAACTACGAAGACATGCTGCCGACGATCAAGATGCTGTACGAAATCGGCTGGCGTCTCAGCGAAGAACAAGCCTACGCCGACTACACCGGCCCGGTAAAGGAAGCAATCGGCCCGGACGGGAATGCCCGCGACCCAAACAAGTCAACCGACACAGACGAGGAACAAGAGCAGGAGTTTTCGAGCGCTAGATGATAATAGCGTGAAATTCTGCTTTGCTCTTTTTCGTTGGTGACTAAACTGGGCATGGTCTTATCAGGTGAGTTGTGAAGCCGACCTTCGTGGGGAGTTCGGTGCCGTGGGGCGCACGACACACCAGTCCTGCAGGAGTACTCCCAACATGTTTGATCCACAACGGGCGATTCTCGCCGTCTGTTTCGTATTTGCTGTGATGGCTGGCGCAAGCATTTGCTCGGCTCAGGTACCTGAGGTGCTGTACTACAAGCTCAACGAGACCACGGGCACGACAACCGCCAACGATGCTAGCCCCGGACAAGGCGCTAACCCTGCAACATTCAATCCAGCGCCGACTTGGGTGACGACCGGGCAGCCCCTCGGGGCATCCGCCAAATCAGGCCTCGCTGTTATCACCAGCGGAACCAGCCTCTCAACCACAGCGTCATTTACGATCGAGTTCTGGATGCAGGGCACCAGCGGGACGTTCGGATACCTGTGTGGAGACCCTGGTGCCGGCAATGTGCGCATTTTTGCGGCAGGTGCGGCAGGCACGAATAATATCACGCTTCGAGGTGGAGGCTTTTCAAACCTCGACCTGGCAAATGCGAACGACGGCAACTGGAATCATGTTGCCTTTGTGTACGACTCGGTTGCGCAGACAATGACTGCGTACCTAAATGGTACTCAGGCTGGTCAGAATACGGCGCAAACGGGCACGGGAACCGGCAGTGGGTTCTTCGTCGGGAACAACCAGGCTGGTACCGGCAGTGGGTTTGCGGGCGGTATGGATGAGTTCCGCCTGTGGAGCACTCCCAGGTCAGCAGGTGATATCGCCGCCAACTTCAATAGTGAAATCTCACTGACAGATCCCACTGCGACCCCCACCAGTGGCTCGGCGTTTACAGGCAGCACTGGCGCCGGATTTGACGCTTCGGTTGACGCCGGAACTGCACTTGCAAACTTCAGCCTCGACTGCGACGACGCCAACACAGCAAACATCGATGCAACTATTACCACCTCCGGCGCTGCGCCGGGCGTGACACAGCCCACGGACGTTACGGCAGGGGCGGTTGTCTTTACGCTTGTATGGACCGGCACACCATCTACGCCTGGAATGTACACCTACACCGTTACGCTTGATGACGGTTCAGCGCAGACGATATTTGACGTTCGGATTACTGTGACCAGCCCGGCGCCGTTGCTTTCAGCACCCTATGCCCCGCCGCCCTCCAGCGCGATCCAGATTACCGAGATCGCGCTCGACCCGGGAACATCAGGCGATGAGTACTGCGAGATCCAGAATGTCAGCTCTGCCGCCGTAACACTTACCAACTGGACGATCACCGTCTGGGACGGCTCAACCACACCGGATTTCACTAACACCATCAACACAGTGACGCTGCAGCCGGGCGACACCTACATCTTCTGTGACAACGGAGCAGCAACATTTCCGGCAGCCAACCAGGGCTTCAGTGCGAACCTGCTGTGGGACGGCACAAACTGCGGCGCAATGGTGCAGGATGACTCCGGAAACATCGTCGACTGCGTGTTCTGGGGCAACATGAATGTCCCGACCATCACGCAGCCTCTCGCCATTGGCTCGGAGTGGGTCGGCGCTTCCCTTGCCACGATTTCCATCAACTCCGGCTATGAGCGTGGTGGAACCGCTGACAACGACGACGCGAGTGACTGGACTGTCCAGACCACTGACTCAATCGGTGGTACGAACTCCGGGTTAACCCTTCCGTTCACGACGTCGGGTACAACAACGATCGGCGGAACGGATCCTAACTTCACAGGCACAGCCATCGTTGGT
>JAGQRE010000219.1 GCA_020425695.1 Planctomycetota bacterium | reverse complement strand
CCTAGCCCGCGTTGCTGGCGCCGGTTCCAGTGCTACCGCTCGTTCCGCGAGAAGAATGATACGCGGAGTTGTTGGTGTTGCCCTGGTTGGCGTGGTTGTTCAGGTTCGCCCGAACCTGCGCATTGTTCACGCCTTTGACGCCTCGACCGAATCCACCTCGACCACCATTTCCACCCTTTGCCATGGTAAATCTCCTCTTGCTCTATACGCCACGCCCGCCAAGACACCCCAGCGCCATAACGCGGCTGTGAGCCATGGAAACCGAGGCCGCACCGGCCGGCACGTAATCAAACACCGGAAAAAACCAGGGACAAACGCCGTCCGTCGGTTAGAAGCACGCACGTGGTGGGAATTGAGGTAGAGCGGCCTTGTCCGGGCGTGCCACTGCGCGCGCAAGCTGAGTCCTACGAGAGCTGATCTGGACCAACGAACACGGGATCCGACATGATTGGATTGATGCCGCTCCTATTCCAAATCGTGATCTTGTCGGATTGGATCTCCCGATCCCACACCAAGACTTTTAGGGATCGTGGGATAGCGCTTCCGTGGCTCCATGCCTCTCCGCTTAGAACACTCGGGTGCCAGCCGTGAATTGCACTGATCTTCAAGTGCCACGGTAGCTCACCGAAGATCTCACGTGAAAGACTCAAAACGTCTCGCACCAACCGATCCTGTTCTTCTCGGTCTACGCTGTCAGCAACCGAGTCGTGACTTGCAGCGTTCAACCGGGTTCGGAGTAGGTCGAGTGACTTATGAAGATTGGAAATGTCCTGTAGCTTTTGTGGGAACGCCAGCTCAGCGAATGGACGAAACAAGATTAGGAATGCGCCCACGGAGAGGTTGGCTCGCTCCTCAGTCCAGTTCTCATCTCGGCTTTTTCTTCGGTACCTTTGAGCCTTCTGGCTTATGTGCTCCCAGACTTGTGCCTGAGAGAATCCAAGCTCAGCAATCAGAGTATCCATGACGTCTTTGCAGAAGTTTTCGAGCACCTTGCGAAGGTCGTTGCTGGTAATGGGTGGAAACGCCGGATCACTATCCTCACTCGTCGATGCAACGCACCTAGCTAGAGGTATCGTCAGGGTGTCAGACTCGGCCAACCATCCCATCAGCAACAAAGTCTGCTCAGCTAGATCTGTACGGTCGCTGGTCTCCGAAGGTACTCCTCCAAAGGAATGAATCAGTTCTTCGAGCTCTGAGTGTTTATAAATGTGCGCGAGCAGGTCACGCGTTGCGTTGCGCGCATCGAATCCCCTACGGGACACTGCTATGTGGTGAACGTAGTCCGTAAACGTGCTCCCATCTGCTGCGTCGGAAGAAGTTATTGTCGATGAACCCCGTTCCTTTGAATGGAGCAGCTCTCGCGCAGCCCCGGATAGGTCTCGCACGCTAACGGACTTCCCACGGCAGGCGAGTTTCCACCCGACCATCCGAGCCGGGTCCCATGGTACGGACACACACTCTACATTGTGCCTGCGGCAGGCTCCCTCCAGCCCCAATAGGAACTTGGGCCCGAGGCGAAACTGCAACTCGGTTGCACGCCGCACGGCTTCATGAAGTGTACTTCTCGCCTTCGCAGATTCGTCGCTCCACTTGTCCAACGCAGACTTGTACCCGGTGGCGGCTCGATCGTACTTGGGAGCAAGATCGTCGACATGCCGGCGAGCATTTTCCAAGAGCTTATTCAGTGCATCAGAGAGTTGCTGCTCTGCACGAGTCTTCTCGCCAGCCGCCCACTTGTGTATGCCTTCCTTCTCGGGTGCACCGCTGTCGACCAGTTTGATAGTTGCTTGGAGTGCTCGTTTTAGCTCAGGATGCGCCAGCCTCTTGAAGATGGTGCCACGGTCTCCTCCGTGCCGAAGTGCGTTGTGTGCTGGCGAGATACGTTTCTCGTATTCTTCACACGGAACCGCAACGATGTCGCCCGTACTCTTCAAAGTAGCCAGCATCTGGCGCACTAGTTCGGGGCTGAGACTCAATACCTCCAACCATTGAGCAAGGCGCTCACTGCCTAGTAGCCGTTCGAGTTTCGTTTCAGTGCTTTCGGACAAGCCTCCAGTGATGGAACTCAGCGCCGTCTTCAACTCTGCTTCTACTGACTTGCGTTGCTTCAGTTCTCCCCTGAGTTCGCGGAGTTCAGGCGGTTCTTTTGGCTCAGAGCCAACCGCGCGCATGACATGAAAGGCATTCATTGCGTCCGAGAACGCGGAAAGCTCTCGTTCCTCAGCTTGTGCTATTCTGAGTCCGGTCCGAACTAGGTCCTCAAAGCTACTCGGCGATCCTGGCCACCTGACCAACAACCCCCAGCCTGGTTGAGGGTAACCGGCAGACAAGACCAGCAGATCTAAAGAGAAGTCGTGATGCGACCATCGATGACCATACGAGTGGCGACCTCCGGGCAGAACATCTGCCAGGCTGGCCCCGCTGGATTCGAGGCTGACTTGCTCGCCAGGTTCATGATACCTCTGCGGATCATTCACCAAGAAGACGCCCAAGTCTTTGCAGCTACCGGATTTTTCTACAAACAGCGCCCATGCGTCTCTCAACTGCGTCTTCGACCACTTGCCCATAGGGAGAGTCCAAAACAGCAGCGACGGAATCGTCCCAGGCACCTTCACACGATTCAGTTCTTCAGGGCTATATGTTTGAACAACGTACCCCACCCAGCCCCCTGCTCAGTTTTGCGGCTTAGCGCCGACCCCAGCTACCACACTGCGGCTACGACGACGCAGCCCACGAACTTGAGACAAGCTGATACGCAAACCCTTGAACTGCTATGGCGTATCAATACTCCGTTGCGTACTTCTCGTTCGAATCGATCTTCGCCGATTGCTCCAAATGCAAAGCGTCGGCTCGCGCCATCCGCGCATCGGCAACTATCAGCATCGAGTCCTCACGTTGGAGCTTAGCTTTCGTTCAGCTCTCTCAACTCTTCAACAAGCTCCGCGCCACGGCCGAGATCGTTGGCGCGAAATTCGACGACTGTCCAAGGCGGCACCGCCTGTTTCATGCGTTGACGGATGATCTTGTCGCGACGCAGGCGGTGGCCAACGTGCACTGATGCGCCGTCTATGTATATGGCCACGCGCTTTGAAGCATCGCCAAAGTCGGCGACAGAGATGACTTGGCCCTCGGGCACAAGCCGGACATCAAGCTGCTTCTG
>JAGQRE010000218.1 GCA_020425695.1 Planctomycetota bacterium | reverse complement strand
GAAGGCGTCCCAGTAGAAGCTGAGTTGTGTGTTAGCAGGGACGTTCTGGATGACGTTGCCGACAATCGTCAAGCCGACTTGTGGTATGATCGTCGCTGCTCCCGGGTTGCTTCCGCCAGCGTAGGTAACCGCAACGTCCACGAAACTTGCACCGGTGGCATTTACGTCGGCCTGGACGAAGACCGGACCACCTGTATCAGCGCCCGTAGAGACGTTTGTGACGGATGAGCCGACCGTACCCGTGCCGCTGACGGAAATGATCGTTTGCTGCGCCGTGGTGCCTGCGCCTTCGTCCCAGTCGATGACAAGCTGTGCCGAGTGTCCGCCGACGTGCGATGGCGTAAACGTACCCGTGATGTCCCAGAAGGCACCGCTGGCAAGTGGCTGCGGATATGGTGGCGTGCTTCCGACCGCCCAGTCGGCCTGATCAGCGCCCGATTTGGTGATGTTCAGGATGCGGACAGGGCCGGTGCCCGAGCTTGTCAGCGTGTGCGTAACGGGTGTGCCCGAAGCGCCCAGGTTGACTGCCGGATAGTTGACCGGTGAAGGCGAAGACAGATCGCCAAACGTTCCGTTGCCATCGATATCGATCAGCGAAATCGTACCCGGCACGCCGCCGGTGTTAGAAACAATCTCAATCTGCGCGATATGGCTGGTCAGGGCGTTCGGTGTGTACTGGCCTTGCAATGGAATCGACCCGGCCGGCAGCACGTTGACTTGCGGAGGCCCGGGGAACGGGTTGTTGATCAGGCTCCAGCGAGCAGCATCGGCCCCGATCAAAGAGATCGAGGTAATGACTAGGTTGGAGCCGCCGATGTTGGTCAGCGTATGCGAGAGAGCAGCTGAAGTTGTGCCGACGTTGTGATTTCCGTAGCTGACCGTCGGGGTGAAGTCGAGGACCGGCGTCACGAAACTGGTGCCGCTGACAGTGATCGTCCAAACCGGGTTGGCTGGGTCATCGCTGTCGATCTGCAAAACAAAGTTCCACGCTGCTGCGGCAGTAGGGGTGAAATCAACACTGAACGGAACCACGGCGGCCGCGGCAACCGATGAGCCGGCGGGCTGGACGGGTGTGGCGCTGACGTTGCTGCTGGAGATGACGTTCACCCGGTTAGGCGTGCCGGTAAGGTTTACCAACTCGTTGCCGGCGTTGCGCAGCTCAAAGGCAACGTTGGCCATCACGCCGTTGTATGAAGGCGCGAAAACGACCGTATCGGGGTTACCGAGTGGGCTGCTGTTGTAGTCAACATGGATCTCGCGGAACGTCGCCGTGCCCGCAACCGTAAAGTTGTAGGTGCCTTCATCGACGTCGTCGCTAGTAACGACCAACTCGAAGTCCCAGGCACCGCCCGCGATTGGCGTGATCTGTACCTGAAGCGTCGATGTTTGCGACGGATTCAGGCTGGTTGCGCCCGGCGTGCCGACCACAACGTTGCAGTTGTTGGCCGCGTTGAAGCTCTGCCCAGTAAGTGAGAGCGTTGCTGTTCCCTGGTTCTCGATGGTGTAGGTGACGACCGTCGTAACGCCTGCGATCGTGCCCGAAACAGAATCCGAGCCGACGTTGTCAGGAATCGAATTCGGTACACCCGCTGGTCGCTGGATGTCAATCTCGCCACCGGCCGCGGCATTGCCATCGACAGCAATCGTGTACGACGGGTCGGTCGTGTCGTTGCTGGTGACCTGAAGCGTGAAGCTCCACGCACCCAGTGCTGTTGGCGTGATGTCCACGGTGAAGGTCGTGGTTGAACCCGGACCCGTCGGGGTCAGTACAGTCGAGCCGACCGTTCCGACCACGACGCCGACGTTGTTCAGTGCACCTAACGTGCCTGTGCCGGTGATGGTCAGGTCGCCCGTTCCCGTGTTCTCAACGGTGTAGATCAACTGGGTCGTTGCACCGGCCACGGTGCCGTTGACTGTCTGGGAGCCGCCGTTGGCAATGGATGTCGGCGCAGGTTGCTGGACGTCAATTTCACCCCCCGGGGCAGCATTGCCATCAACAGCAATCGTGTAGGACGGGTCGGTTGTGTCATTGCTTGTCACCTGGAGCGTGAAGCTCCATGCACCCAGTGCCGTCGGGGTAATGTCCACCGTGAAGGTTGTGGTTGAGCCCGGACCTGTCGGCGTTAGTACCGTCGAGCCAACAGTCCCAACGACGACACCGACGTTGTTCAGGGCACCCGTGGTGCCCGTGCCGGTGATGGTCAGGTCGCCCGTTCCCGTGTTCTCAACGGTGTAGATCAACTGGGTCGTTGCACCGGCCACCGTGCTGTTGACCGTTTGTGGCGTACCATTCGCAATGGATGTCGGCGCTGGCTGCTGGATATCGATCTCGCCACCCGGTGCCGCGGATTCGCTTACATTGATCGTGTATGACGGGTCGCTTGTGTCGTCACTGGTGACCTGAAGGGTGAAGCTCCATGCACCGAGCGCTGTTGGTGTGATGTCCACGGTGAAGGTCGTGATTGAGCCCGCACCGGAAGTACTCAGCACAGTTGAGCCGACTGTTCCAACCACGACGCCGACGTTGTTTTGTGCACCTATCGTGCCCGTGCCTGAGATGGTCAGGTCACCCGTGCCCTGATTCTCAATTGTGTAGGTTACCTGTGTCGTCGCGCCCGCAATTGTGCCCGGGACGTTGTCGCTGCCGCCATTGGCGATCGGGCTTGCGGCCGGTCGTTGCAGTTCAATTTCGCCTCCGGGTGCCGCGCCGCCATCAACATGGATGTCGTATGTCGACTCATCAAGGTCGTCGCTGTCGATGTCCAGGTCGAAGCTAAAGCTCCCACTGGCAGTCGGCGTGACTGTGATCTGAAGAACGCTTGAACTACTGCTACCAATAGAACCAGGTAGTGCGCCTGTGACGACAGCATTGCAATTGCTCTGGTTGCTGATTGCAACGCCGGTGATCGTTAGCGTCGCCGTTCCCAAATTGCGAACCGTGTAGTCAAGCACGCTGCCAACGCCAGCCACGTGGGAGTTGCCTGTGTTGTCAGTACCGCCGTCGAAGATATTGGTGCTGACCGGACGTTCGACATGGATTTCGCCGCCGACGGCTGCACTGCCACTTACGTTGATGATGTAGTTCGGCTCACTGACATCGTCGCTGTCTATCTGAAGAACGAAGTCGAAAGTGCCAGCGCTCAGGGCCGTCACGTCGACTTGAAGTGTCGTGCTGCCGCTGCTTGCAATCGGG
>JAGQRE010000217.1 GCA_020425695.1 Planctomycetota bacterium | reverse complement strand
GCATTGCCAGCGGTGGATTCGCTGACCTGCAAATCACCGTCACTCCCACAGCCGGCGGCACATTCAGCTTCGATATCGACATCAACAGCGACGATGTCGACGAGAACCCTTATGACATTCATGTTGATGGTACGTCCGCCCCGGGCGGTGAGATTCATGTCGAACGCCCTGTCAGCACCAGCATCCCGGACGGCGGCAGCGACAGCCTCGGCGGCGGGCACGTCGCGGGCGTAAACATCATTCTTGACTACATCGTCTACAACCAGGGTTCGGCTGCTCTCACAATCAACAGCGCAGGGCTGACAGGATTGGTCAACTGTGCGGCAAACATCACCGGCTCACTTCCCGGTACGATCGCCAACGGCGCTCAGGCGACTCTCCAGGTAACTGTGTCGCCAAACGCAGCCGGCAACTTCAGCTTCGACATCGACATCGACAGCAACGACGTTGACGAAAGCAACTACGACATCAGCGTCGACGGAACCGCCATCCCCGGCGGTGAGATAGACATCCAGCGCCCCGCAGGTGTCGCCTTTTCAATTGCAGACGGGAGCGGCTCCGACAGCATCACGCCCACAACCGCCGGCGTCACGACCTTTGCGACATACACCATTGAGAACCTTGGCACGGCTGGCCTCACGCTAACCGGCCAGAGCTTCAACACACCGAACAACTGCAATGTCATCGTCGGCGCACCGGTACTCAGCAGTCTGAACCCGGGACAGACCACGACGTTCCAGGTTCAGGTGACCCCGACGGCCTCTGGCAGCTGGGACTTCGAGTTGGTGGTGAACAGCAACGACGTCAACGAAGCGACTTACAACTTCCCGGTTAGTGGCAATGCGGCACCCGGCGGTGAAATCCACGTCGAACGCCCTGTCGGAACTGGCATTGCTGATGGCGCGACCGACAACATCGGCAATGGTTTCGTCGCCGGCGTGGGTTCCGTACTCACCTACCGTGTCTTCAATCAAGGCACGGCCGCGCTGAACATCTCCGGTGTCTCCCTCACGGGGCAGACCAACTGCGGGGCAGTCGTTACCACCGCGCTTCCCGCCAGCATTGCCAACGGAGCGTTTGCCGACCTTCAGGTCACCGTAACGCCCACCGCCCTAGGCGCATTCAGCTTCGACATTGACATCGACAGTGACGATATCGACGAAAGCACCTACGACATTCACGCAGACGGCAGCGCCGCTCCGGGTGGCGAGATCGATGTACAGCAGCCAGCGCCGACATCCATTGCCAACGGTGGCTCCCAGACAGTCAACGGTACCGTGGCCGGTGCGACGACCCAGTTGATCTACACCGTTGAGAACACGGGAACGGGCGACCTGACCATCACCGGCACGGGCACCACGGGTGCCCTGAACAACGTCGGTGTCGTCGTTGGGACTGTCGGCTCGACTGTACTGACCCCGACGGGTCCGGGTTCAACCACGACCTTCACCGTGGACATCACGCCGACAGCACTGGGTGCGTGGAGCTTCACGCTTCAGGTCACCAGCAACGACACGACCGACCCTTCCTACACGATTGCTGTTGGTGGCAATGCAGCACCGGGTGGCGAGATTGAGTTGCAACGGCCAGCCTTGAGCCCGATCGCAAATGGTGGCAATGACAATGTTGCGGGTACGGTCGCTGGGGCTACGACACAGGTGACCTACACGATCGAGAACACGGGCACTGGCGATCTGACGATCACCGGCACGGGCACCACCGGTGCTCTGAACAACGTCGGCGTCATTGTCGGAACCGTTGGATCGACAGTGCTGACACCAGCAGGTGCTGGTTCAACGACGACGTTCACGGTTGACATTACCCCGACAGCACTGGGCGCTTGGAGCTTCACACTTCAGATCAACAGCAACGATACGACGGACCCTTCGTATACGATCAACGTCAGCGATACAGCCGTACCCGGCGGTGAAATCCACGTCGAGAGGCCGGTCAGCACCAACATCTTCGACGGCGGTACCGACAACACCGGCAACTCCCACGTGGCAGGTGTCGGCACAGTACTGACCTATACCGTGCGCAACCTTGGCACAGCCGTCATGACGCTGAGTGGTATCGCCATCAGCAATGAAACGAACTGTGCTGTCGTGGTCACGGGCGCGCTGCCCGGCAGCATCCCCAACGGCAACTCGGCCCCGTTGCAGCTTACGGTCACGCCTACCGCGAGTGGCAGCTTCAGCTTTGACTTCGACATCAACAGCAATGATCAGGATGAAAACCCATACGACATACACGTAGATGGCAACGCCGCACCGGGTGGCGAAATTGACATCCAGCAGCCCGCGCTAACTTCAATAGCCAGTGGCGGCTCCCAAACCGTCAACGGCACCGTCGCCGGCGCAACCACACAACTGACTTACACTATTGAGAATCAGGGCACAGGGGATCTGACCATCTCCGGCACCGGCACGACAGGCGCGCTGAACAACGTCGGCGTCGTGGTTGGAACGGTTGGTTCAGCTGTACTGAGTACTTCAGGCCCCGGCTCCACCACGACCTTCACGGTGGACATCACACCTACAGCGCTCGGCGCGTGGAGTTTCGTGCTGCGCGTTTCGAACGACGACACGAATGAAAACCCGTATGACATCAACGTCAGCGGTTCGGCCGCACCCGGCGGAGAAATTCAGGTTGAGCGCCCGGCCAGTACAGTCATTCTCGACGGTGCTCCGGATAGCCTCACGGGTACGCACGTGGCTGGTGTCGGCACCGTCCTGAACTATACCGTGCGCAACCTTGGCACAGCGGGTCTGACAATCACGGGCACAGCATTCAGCAACGAAATCAACTGCGCAGCGGTCGTGACGGGGGCGCTGCCGGGAACTATCGCCAACGGTGCTTTTGCAGTCCTGCAGGTTACGGTAACGCCAAGCGCTGCGGGTCCCTTCAGCTTCGATCTCGACATCAACAGTAACGATGTCGACGAAAGCACTTACGACATAGCCGTTGACGGAACAGCATTGGCCGGCGGTGAAATCAATCTGCAGCGCCCGGGCGGAACCACGATCCTGCACAATGGCAGTGACCCCGTTACCGGGGCTGTCGCAGGTGCTTCTACTTCGCTGTTCTATACCATCCAGAACCTCGGGACTGCGGACCTGACCATTTCTGGGCAAAGCTTCAATACGAACAACAACTGCAACGTGACGGTGTTTGCGCCAGCAGTGAACCCGATTGCAAG
>JAGQRE010000216.1 GCA_020425695.1 Planctomycetota bacterium | reverse complement strand
GCTGATGTTATAGATCAGCCCCAATTCATAGATGTTTACCGGGATCTCCGGGTCGAAGATCGTGCGAAGCTGCGTGATGACCGACTCTTTCAGGTCCTTCGCTTCCTGCATGTTCAAGTCACGAGGCTCGCCGTTTTCGTCTTTCGGCAGCTTCGACATATCCGGCGGCGGCGTTTCACCACCGGGAGGCAGCAGCTTTTCAGGAGTCGTGCTTTGGCCCGGCGCTCCGCGATTGGCCAGCGAGTTGTCTACCTCAACAGGTGCTTCCGCGTTGGGCACTTCAATTTGCTTGACCTTCGAAGGGTCGGCCAATTTCGCCGCACCTTCCGGCTGGGTTTCGGTTTTCTCGGGCTCGTTCGTCATGTCGTCAGTTCGTTCTTCTGCTTTTGACGCCTTACTGTGCGAAGAGGTCTTTGACTTTTTGAATACCGGCAACCAGCGCATCGACTTCTTCCTTCGTGTTGTAGAAAGCAAAACTCGCGCGGATGGTGGCCGGCACCTTGAAGAAGTCCATCACCGGCTCGGCGCAGTGCTGGCCAACTCGCACGGCGATGCCCTGTTCGTCAAGAATCATGCCCGCGTCGGCCGCGTGAATACCATCCAGAATGAAACTGATAACGCCGGCCTTGCGCGGACTTGTGCCGATGATGCGTAGCCCATCGATCTTGCTGAGCTGCTCAGTCGCGTAATCGACGACTTCATGCTCATAGGCTTCCATCGCATCGAGCCCGATTTCCATCAGGTACTCAAGCCCGACACCCAGCGCGATGGTGTCGGCAATGTTCGGCGTGCCGGCCTCAAACTTGTGCGGGATCTCTGTGTACGTCGATTTCTCGAACGTGACTGACTTGATCATCTCGCCACCGCCGTGCCATGGCGGCATGGCTTCAAGCAGCTCGGCGCGTCCCCACAGTGCCCCGATGCCGGTCGGTCCGAAGGCTTTGTGCCCGCTGAAGGCGTAGAAATCGACACCCAGATCCTGCACGTCAATCTGCATATGCGGCGCAGCTTGTGCACCGTCAACGAGTACGACAGCGCCGACTTTGTGCGCCGCTTCGGCGATCTGTTTGATCGGGTTTATTGTGCCCAGGGCGTTGCTGACGTGAACGACGGCAACGAGTTTCGTCCGTTCGTTCAGCAGTTTGACGTACTCGTCGAAGATGAGTGTGCCGGTGTCATCCATCGGCGCGACTCTGAGCCTTGCACCAGTCGCCTCACACAGCATCTGCCACGGCACGATGTTGCTGTGATGTTCCATGGCGGAGACGATGATCTCGTCGCCGGTCCGAATGTTTTCACGCCCGTATGTCTGCGCGACGAGGTTGATGGCTTCGGTCGTGCCGCGGACGAAGATGACTTCGCGGTCCTCGGGCGCGTTGATGAACCGTTGCACCGTGCGTCGCGCTTGCTCAAACTTGTCTGTGCAAACCGCAGACAGGGCGTGCGCGGCGCGATGAACGTTGGAGTATTCATGCTCAAACGTATGGCGGATTGAATCGATCACACACTTGGGCTTCTGCGCACTGGCCCCGTTGTCGAGGTACACCAACGGTCGTCCGTGAACTTCACGAGACAGGATCGGGAAGTCGGCGCGAATCTTCTGCACGTCGAATGTTTTGGTCGCGTTCATATCTCTACCCGCCGAGCAGCTCGGCGAAGCGCTCGGTCATGATGGTCTCAAGCGCTACGCGAACTGCGTCAATCTCAATGTGTTCGATGACGTCATTGGCAAATGCATAGGTCAGCAGGTTTCGTGCGGCCTGTTCATCCAGTCCGCGTGTGCGCAGAAAGAAGATTCCGTCTTTGTCCAGCTGGCCGGAAGTCGCACCGTGGCTGCATTTGACGTCGTCTGTGTAGATCTCAAGTTGCGGTTTTGTATCGACCTTGGCGTCGTCGCTCAGCAGCAGATTGTTGCTGTTCTGGTGTGCATCGGTTCCGTCTGCGCCGGGGCGCACGATGATCTTTCCTGCAAAGACGCTGCGCGACTTGTCGTCTACTACCGCGCGATAGAGTTGGTTACTGCTGGCGTGCGGCCTTACGTGGTCAGCAACAACATGGTTGTCAAAGTGCTGGCTGCCGCGCCCGAGCACGAGCCCGTTGAGGTCACAGTGCGACCCTTCAGCGGCGAGTACCGCATGAACGTCGTTGCGAGCGAGCCCCGCGCCAAGACAGATCGCGTGCGAGCGAACGTTCGCGTCGCGCTCGACGTTGACTTCGTTCCAGCCTACGTGGCTCGTCGAGTCTGTTTCACGCAGCAGTTTGACGTGTCGTATACGGGCATTGCCCTTAGCCACGATTTCGCTGACTGAGTTCACGAAGCGCGGCGAGCTGCCAAGTCCTACAAAACTCTCAACCACGCGCAGGTCGGCGCTTTCTCCCGCGAAAACCAGCGTGCGCGGCGAGCTTGCCTGCAACTGCTCAACATCTGTTGACACGTAAAGAACGTGAACCGGTGTTTCGATCGTCAGGCTGTTACCGGCGCGTATGTATGCGCCGTCAGTGAACATCGCTGTGTTCAGGGCCGTGAATGGGTTCGTGTGGGCTGCGTAGCGTGCCAGCTTCAGTTGCAGTGCTTCATCAGATTCGAGCACGCGGCTGATGGGCTGCACTACAAGACCCTCTGGCAGCGGTGGAATCTTCGAAAGCGTTTCAGCGAAATGGCCGTTTACGAAGACCAGGCGAATCTCGTCGGCATCTTTGATCAGCCACGGGCGCAGATCATCTTCACTGATGCGTGCAGGCCCTGCCGGCACCCAGTCTGTGGATGCGATTCTCTTAATGTTCGTCCAGCGCCATTCCTCGTGCTTGATTGTGGGCAAGCCCAATGCACGAAAGTTCTCGAACGCTTCTTCGCGCAACTCCGAGACCCAACCGGGCTCCTGCGGCAGTGCCTTGCGCAGAGTCGCGTAAGCGTGAGTGAACTGGTCTTCAGTCTGTGTCATGTTCATCGGTGCAGGCCCTTAACTGGCGGTGGCTTCCTGTTCAAGCCAGGCGTAGCCCTTGTCCTCGAGTTGCAGGGCAAGGTCCTTGCCGCCTGATTTCACGATGCGCCCGTCCAGCAGCACATGCACCTGGTCCGGCTCGATGTAGTTCAACAGGCGCTGGTAGTGCGTCACGAGCAGGAATGCACGCTCCGGTTTGCGCATGGTGTTTACGCCGTCGGCGACGGTCTTCAGTGCATCAATGTCGAGGCCTGAGTCAGTCTCGTC
>JAGQRE010000215.1 GCA_020425695.1 Planctomycetota bacterium | reverse complement strand
AAGTCGTGGTCATCGAAATGTTCGCAAAAGCCAACCAATACGAGCTCAACGACAGCGTCACCGGCATCATCAACGGACGCCGTCAGGAACTGCGTATGGTCGGCATCGCCCTGTCGCCGGAGTATGTCTATTCGTTGTCACCCGGCGAAATGGTGCCGGACGACCGCCGCAACGGCGTGATGTGGATGAACGAAAGCGAACTCGCGGCTGCCTACAACATGGAGGGCGCGTTCAACGATGTAAGCCTTACGCTTGCTCCAGGTGCGAGCGAAGGCGAGGTAATCGCCCGCCTTGACGACATCCTGAAGCCGTACGGCGGGCTCGGCGCCTATGCTCGAAAAGACCAGGTCTCGAATTGGTTCCTGCAGAACGAATTCAACCAGCTCGAGACCTTTGGCGTCTTCATTCCGCTGATCTTCATCGGCATCGCAGCCTTTCTGTTGAACGTCGTGCTGTCCCGGGTGATCGCTACCCAGCGCGATCAGGTTGCTGCCCTGAAAGCATTCGGATACTCGAACCTGCAGGTGGCCCTGCACTACATGCAATTGGTTACGCTGATCGTACTGCTTGGTGCAGCGGTCGGCACAGCGGGCGGCTGCTGGCTCGGCTACGCGATGATCGGGCTGTACACCGAGTACTACCACTTCCCTTCACTGACGTTCCAACTGCCCGTTTTGGTGCCCATCGCTGCATTCCTGATTACGGGTGCTGCTTCGTTGGGCGGAACCATCAATGCGGTGCGCCGTGCAGCGGCACTTCCACCTGCCGAAGCGATGCGCCCGGAAGCTCCGCCAACATACCGAGCCACGCTGGTCGAGCGACTGGGGCTTCAGCGCTGGCTTATGCAGCCTTCGCGGATGATTGTCCGAAACCTCGAACGTCGCCCCCTAAAGGCCGGGCTTAGCGTATTGGGCATGAGCATGGCCGTGGCAATGCTGGTCATGGGCACGGCTTTCATGGACATCATGTTCTACGTAATCGATGCTCAGGCCAACGTCATTCATCGTGAGGACGTGCAGGTTTCCTTTTATGAGCCGCGCAACCGCGACGCGCTGCACGAACTCGAGCATTTACCCGGCGTCACCTACGCTGAGCCTTTCCGCACGGTGCCCGCCCGCGTGCGTTTCGGCCACAAGTCGCGCCGCATCGCCATCAACGGTGTGCCTGCTGACACGCGCCTTGATCGTGTACTGAACACTGAACTTGAGCCTTTCGACTTACCCCGTGACGGCATCCTGCTGTCGCGTGTGCTGGGTGACGCACTGGATATCAGTTCGGGTGATGAACTGACCGTCGAGGTTCTTGAGGGGCCACGTCCCGTCCGCTCGATCAAGGTGGCGGCGCTGATTGATGACTTCATGGGCGTGTCCGCATACATGGAGATCAAGGCGCTCAACCGCCTGATGCGCGAGGGCGACGTCATTAGCGGCGCGAACCTGTTAACTGACGGGCACCATGACGAGGAACTCTTCGATGCCCTGCGGGCACGCCCGGCAGTCGCCGGCGTAGCGTCCAAGGAAGCGGCGGTTAACAATCTCAAGAAGATGATCGAAGACAACCTGATGGTCTCCGTGCTCTTCAACGTGCTGTTTGCGGCAATCATTGCATTCGGGATTATCTACAACAACGCGCGCGTCAGCCTGAGCGAGCGGGGGCGTGAACTCGCTAGCCTTCGTGTGCTGGGGCTCACTCGCGGCGAAATCAGTTACATCCTGCTGGGCGAACTGGCGATTCTGACGCTGCTGTCAATTCCGGTCGGCTTCGTGCTGGGGAACTGGATTGTCGATCTTGTACTGATGACGCTTAACAGCGAAGTCATGCGCTTCCCAAGGGTCATCAGCGGCATGACCTATGCACTTGCCGCGACGTCCGTTATCGTTGCAGCGACGATCTCGGGGCTGCTCGTTCGCGAGCGCCTGGACAAGCTGGACTTGGTTGAAGTACTAAAAACACGAGAGTAGCGCATGAAGTGGGTGAAGCGCGGAGCCCTGATTCTGATCGGCGTCTTGATCGTCGGAGGTATCGTGTATGGCTTCATGCCGAAACCCATCGCGTCCGAGTTTGCCCGGGCCAGCCGCGGCGATATCCGTGTAACCATCGATGAGGAGGGCTTCACCCGCGTGAAGGATCGGTTCACCGTTCGTGCGCCGCTACCGGGCAACATCGAACGGATCAATCTAAAGCCGGGTGACGATGTCGAGGCCGGCAGCCTGATCGCAACCCTGACGCCAAGCGAGCCCATGCTGCTCGATGCCCGTACCAAGGCCCAGCACACGGCGAACGTGAAAGCCGCTCAGGCTGGGGTTTCTCAGGCCGAGGCGAACAGAGAGCGCGCACAGGCTGAGCTTGACCTTGCCGTCAAGGAACACAAACGCCTTGAAGGGTTGCTGAAGGGTTCGCACGTCTCTCAGGAGGCAGTCGACGCCGCCGCGACAAAAGAGCTGGCTGCACAGGCGGCGTTGAACTCAGCCAAGTTCGGCGAGCAAGCTGCAGCTTTCCAGCTAGTCATGGCTGAGAGTGCACTAATCGAACGAAACGAAGGGGCGAAGTTGCAGGCGATGGAGATTCGCTCGCCCGTCAGCGGCCAAGTTCTGCGCGTCTACCGAGACAGCGAAGGCCCGGTCCAGACAGGTGAAATGCTGGTCGAGATCGGCGACCCACGCAGCCTTGAGATTGTTGTCGATCTGCTAAGTAGCGACGCCGTCCGCGTAAAGCCTGACATGAAAGTCAGCATTGAACGCTGGGGCGGGGAAGACGCGCTTGCGGGGCACGTCAGGCGCGTCGAGCCGTCCGGGTTTACAAAGGTCAGTTCACTGGGTGTCGAAGAACAACGTGTCAACGTGATCATCGACTTCGATGGTAACCCTGAAGTCTGGTCAAAGCTGGGCGACCAGTATCGCGTCGAGTCGCGAGTGATCATCCGTGAACGTAAGGGCGTCGTCAAAGTGCCAATCGGCGCTTTGTTCAACGTACCCGAAGGCAGCGCGCTGTTCGTCGTTACCGGCGGCAAGGCAGAACAGCGTGTGGTCGAAACTGGTGAACGCAATGGGCTTGAAGCTGAGGTTCTGGGCGCACTCAACGAAGGCGACACCGTCATCGTTCACCCCAGCGACGAAATCAAGAACGGTACAAGCGTTCAATCCCGATGAACTGGCTTGTCGATGCAACCCGCCTTTCGTGAACAACTCGTAGCGTGGTACGCCGCAAATGCGCGTGATCTGCCTTGGCGCAAACGCCCGACGCCATATCGGGTCTGGGTCAGCGAGATCATGCTGCAACAGACGCGCGTGGAAAC
>JAGQRE010000214.1 GCA_020425695.1 Planctomycetota bacterium | reverse complement strand
GCTTTCGCCAGCCGTTCATCGATCTGCCCGCAGGCGAAACCGCGCGCAGCGTGATTGAGGAAAACCAGACGCAGGTCAAGGAAGTACCGACAGACAACCCTGGCGTACTCGTCGACGTAGACACACCGGAGCAATACGAATCCGCACTCAAACAATGGCGCGCCTCTTCATAGAACTGCTTCAGCGCAACGCCGCGACGGACGCGAGGAACGCGACGCGAACTTTGGCAATCGCGCGGCAATGACCTGACAGGAGACTTTATGGAATCGCCTGCGCGACCACCCGTCCAATCACCAGAAGAAGCGATCATGACGGATGCCTTCGAGGTCGGCATGCGCATGCACCGGGAGCTCGGCCCGGGGTTGTACGAGTCGGTGTATGAAGAAATTTTCTGCCACGAGATGCGCAAGCTTGGCTATGACGTGAAGCGGCAGGTTGAAGTCGCCATCGAGTGGGATGGGCTGACTCTGGAAAAAGGCTTCAAGCTTGATGTTCTGGTCAATGACCTGGTGATCTTTGAGTTGAAGTCTGTTGCCGAAGTTCGCCCCATTCACTTCATGCAGCTTCGCACCCATGTCGTGCTCTCAAAGAAGCGCCTTGGTGCCGTCATGAATTTTGGATTGCGGCTGTTCAAAGACGGCTTTCAGAGATACGTAAACGGTTTACCCCAGTAGCTCATCGCGTCCGTTGCGCACTTCGCGCCGTCGCGCTGAGGCTTTTTGCGACTCAACACCATGCTTCAAAAAGTTTTTCAACGTGCTTCTGAGTTGCTCCGGTTGAACCGGACGTTTGCGCTGGTGCACCTGGTGAAGGTGAAGGGTTCGAGCCCCGGCAAGTCAGGTTTCAAGCTGCTTGTGGGCATCGACGGTGAGCTTGTTGGCACCGTCGGTGGCGGCGATGCCGAGCGCCAGATGATTGAACAAGCTGTCGAAGCCTTGCGCGAAGGGCGCAGCCGCAGCGTCCACTATGAACTCACCAATCGCCCGGGCAATCTCGTGCAGTCGCTGTGCGGCGGAACCAACGAAGTGTTCATCGAGGTCTTCATGCCAAAACCCTGCTTGCTGCTTCTCGGTGGTGGTCACGTCTCGCAGGCCGTCGCCAAACTCTGCGCGTTGCTTGAGTACCCATTTGTCGTGCTTGATGACCGCCCCGAGTACTCAAAGAAAACCGACTTTCCGGAAGCACTGGACGTCGTGCAGGCACGCGGCGACGCTTACTTGACACGTAAAGACCTGCCGAATTTCAGCCATGTTATCGGGCTAGGCTACGACGCCGAGTTTGACCTGGACGGCATTGTCCCAGCCCTGAAAACCCTCCCGGAAGACGTTCAGTTCGGGGCCATCGGCAGCAAACCGAAGTACGCGAAGATGGGCGAAGTTGCGCTTTCACGCGGGCTGACTAACGAGCAGTGGGCGCGTGTGAAATGCCCCGTCGGGCTCAGCATCGGCGCGCAGACGCCGGGCGAAATCGCCGTTGCGATCATGGCCGAAGTCGTCGGGTCATTGCCCGGGCGCGAGAGCCATGGTTGGTCGTAGTTCGTGGCTGTTGACAACAAAGGGGTCTGCCCCCCTTACCCGTTCTTCTTACCGGTTGTCAGCTTGCGGGTTACCTCACGCTTCACCAGCGCGGGCAGTTGCGAGTCGTGCTTCTTCAGGAACTCGCGCACGGCCTTCGGGTCCGTGTCCGTCAACTGGCGCAGCGCCCAACTCAGGGCCTTGTGCACCATCAGGTGATCGTCCCCCACCACCATCTCGCAGATCATGATCGTGCGTTTGGTGTCGCCCGAGCCGCCGCGTGACTTGATGTTCAAAGGCACCGTGCTGACAACGCCAGCGCGCCGCCACCATGGGTCTTTGCTGCCGATCCAGCGCTTGATGTCCGCGTCGCTGATCTGGCCCTTGCGCCACGCGATACCACTGAGCCCAACCGCGAAACTGTCCACGCTTGCCCAGTTGTCGATGCCCTTGCCCAGTGCCTCAAGCTGCTTGAGATTCAACGCCTCCATCGCGCTCTTGTGGCCGTCGAAGATCTCGTAAGCGGCCTGCCGCCCTTCCAGCGTGTTGCGCTTGATGATCGCGAGCGCGAGCCTGTAAATCGTCTTCGCGTCTTCGGCTTTCAAACGCTTCCGCATGTCCCGTACAATGCTGCGCAGATCAGCGGCATACACGCCGAGGTTTTCCTGCGTACTCGGGAAGTAATTCTGCGTCGCAACCTGCCGCTCACGATTGGTGAACGCACGCAGGCGGGCAATCACTTCGTCGGCGATGGAATCAACATCCATGGTCTACTCACTAACCCTGGCACAAATCTGCAAAGTACCGGCACGCATCTATCGGAAAGCAACTGCCATGAACCACGAAGGGCCGCCAGGGAACACGAAGTTCAAAGTATGAAGCAACTCTTCGTGGCGATTCGTGGTTACCCGCTTTTTGCAGTTGCTTCAATATCGATGGTCTACTTACGGGTCAGTTCGCGCAGGATGCACGTGAGTCGGTTCCATGCGCTGAGCATGCCGGTCAGTTGCTCCGTGTTATCGACCGACGCCGGCAGAGTTTGCGTGACATACTCATTGGCGATCGTAAGCCCCACGGCAAACAGGTTCGGCGGGACATCACTGGCGCTGCTGACATCGACCGCGTAGTTGCAGTACTCTTCGTCGTAGTTGCAGTTAATCGTGCGCATGATGAAGCTGGCCAGCAGGCTCTGCATCTTCTCGCGCGTACCTTCGCCGACGTCACCGAACACGTCGAGCGTGCCTTCACTTTTCATCGCGACATCGACCATGCGCACCAGTTCGCTCACGTCTTTCAGCAAATGGCTGATGCTGTGGCGGATCGAATCCACACTCGCGGAATCAAAACTCAGTACACTGGCAAGGGCGTCAAAGCGCGCCTTCGGCGACAACTGTTGCATGGCTTCCTTCTAGAATTTCATGACTAGAACAGCGGGACTTTCACCATCCGTGCACGCAGGATCGCGTCAAGCCCCAGGTATCGCCCGGCTGCGGCAACGGCCAGCGTCAGCGAAACCAGCATCATCGGCACTTCCCAGCTACCGAAGTCATAACCGGCCGCGACAAAACCGATGCCGGCCATCAACGCCAGCCCAGCACCGGCAGCACGGGTTGCAGCGCCTGCAAGCATCATCGCGCCAAACAGCAACTCGAACACCACAATCAGCCACTGGAACAGAAAGACGTTCTCATTGGCGGCCTCAATGAACGTGACTTCGAACCAGCCGGGCGGGTTCAGTGTCGCGATCACGTCGGGCAGCATCTGCTGGTCGCGGCTAAGCC
>JAGQRE010000213.1 GCA_020425695.1 Planctomycetota bacterium | reverse complement strand
CAGGGTCTTCTGCTTTCGGCGCCCAAATCGTTGTTGTTGAAGCGCGCGGGCTAGTTCTCGCATATCGACGTCTCGGTCCGTTTCGTCGACGATTTCGACACCAAGCAGTGTCTCCATCACATCTTCGAGCGTAATCACTCCTGCCGTGCCGCCATATTCATCGACAACCAGAAGCATGTGTTCGCTCTGCTTCAACAGCACTTCCATAGCGCTTGCGGCCGGTGCGTTCTGCGGAATAGAATTAATGCTGCGCGCCATCTCTCGGAGTGTCTTGGCGGTTTCACCTTCACGGACGGCATTCAGAATCCAGGCTCGATGAATCAACCCGATCACGTTGTCGACGTTGCCGTCTTCCGTGATCGGAGTTCGAGCAAACAGGATCTCGCGTCCTGACTCCGCAAACTCGCCTACCGTTAGGTCGCCTTTCGCATGATCGACCACCGTACGCGGCGTCATAATGTCGGAGACACGTATCGTACGCAGACTCAGCAGGTTGCGAATCGCCTGGGCCTCGCTTTCGCTGAGGCTACCGCCGGACATCCCGATTTCGGCGATCGCGGCGACTTCGTCGCGACTGACAATTGCGGCCTTTCCCTTGCCGGAAACCAGTCGCCCGACCATTTCTGCGGCGATCACAAGCGGGAAGAGGATGAAGATCATCACCTGAACAACGCGTGCGGTAAATGTGACCAGCGCGTTGGCATTCAGAGTGCCAAGTGTCTTGGGCACGATCTCGGTCGCCAGCAGGATTACTACCGTAAGGATCGCGCTTGCCAACCCAAGCCAGTCGTCACCCCAGATGTGCGCGACCTGTGCACCAACGCCGGCCGCGCCAACCGTATGCGCCACGGTGTTGCTGCTGAGGATTGCCGCCAGTGGCCGGTCAGGGCGAGTCTTGTATCGGCGCATCAGCAACGCGCCCTTGTGCTCTTTCTCGGCCAGCGCGTTTACGTGCCCGATTGAGACACTGAGCAGCGACGCCTCAAGCAGGCTGCAGAGAAAAGAGACGCTTAGCGCCAGCGTCGAGTAAAAAATGAGCATGCCCATAGATCATTCCAATCAGCGACTGATTGAATCAGGCAGTGCATCGACTGTCGGCTTCTTTCCGGAAAATTAGCACCTGCTACACGACTCTGATCTTCGTGGCGTCTTGTGCAACTCCGCTTTACCCTGCACTCATTGCCCGGATGTCGCGGTTTTCTATGACCGGATCGTTGTACTCCGGCGTGCCGTGTAGTGCAGCCTGGACCATTGCCTTTGCAAGCGCGTCGGAGGCCACACCTGCGTTCGGGTAGACAGCGCGCACGAGCGGCCACAGCACTCGCATCAATCGATAGCTGAAGTTGGGCTCAATGCGTTTCTCGACCGGGTAGATGTAGGCAGGGCGGAAGATGTGCACGCGCGGGAAGCCGACGCCAAGCAGGGCCTTCTCGGCCGCGCCTTTGTATCGCGCGAAACTCATGCGGCTGCGCTCAGTCTGGTCTGCGCCCGCGCCACTCAGGAAACAAAAAGCAGCCTGCGGGCTGGCGTCGTGCAAAGCCTTCGCAAAGTTCACGGCGTAGTCCACAGTGATTTTTCGGAACTCGTCATCGCGCACAGAGCCGGTGTAGGCCCCCAGACAGAACAAGGCGGCGTCCTGCCCCGCCAGCGTATCCACGAGTGCCGAGTAGTCGGCATAGTCAGTGTGAACAACTTCCCGTAACTTCGGGTGCGAGACACCAAGTGAACGCCGCACCAGTACGGTAGCAGCGCTGACTTCTTCGGCGGCAAGACACCCCTGCAAGCTCAGCCCACCAATCATCCCACTGGCGCCGACGATGATGATGCTTTTTGAGTCCATGCTCCAAGTCTAGCACTGGCAACTGTTGCGGCTAACCAGTGGTCCTAAGCAGGAGATCGTTCAGCGTCTGTCCGGAGACAACCCAGAATACGGAGAGCGCCAGAAGCTGGATGCCGGCCGACACACCTGCCGCATAGACCCAATGCTCGACATGTGGTATGCGCGGCGTACGTTCCGCCGCACGATTCCAGAGCTTCATGCCGAGCCAGCCGAGCAATGGGATTGAAATCATCAAGATGACGCTGTCAGCCCACGCGTTGTGAGTCTCAAACATCCTTCCATAGGCGAGGAATTGCATACAAACATGAAACCCGCCTAGAACTTCCGGTGCGCCTACAATTCATGCTACCGATTGGAAGCGCCACTGATTGACCGATCAATCGCACTACAGCCGACAACGCAGCAGAGAGTGCCGAAGAGTAACCCAAACCCTTACACCGAATTTCTTCTCGTTGACGGTGTTCACGGCGCCTCTGCTAATGTTGGGTGGCTCAATTGCCGTGGCGAATTACAGCGTCCGCGACTGAGTCAACACTTGGGTATGCTGGTCGCCTTTGAGCGGACGAGATAATGACGTCAATCAGCACGCATCTATCTTCGGAAACAGAGCGGGAGGACAGCATGGACTTTGAAGTGCTACTTCAGAAGGCGCGTGAACTCGGACTGGGTGGTCACGAAGGTTTTTTCGCGAGCACTGGCGCCCCGCAATCGACTTGGTCCGCTCAGAATCGACGACCAAGCTAGGCGGTAGTCGAATCGGCGGACCAGCGGACCTACCGCCATCCTTTGCCTGGCCACACCACGACCACGGGCCGTACCGGTTTCTGGCTCAGATCAACTTCGCCGACGTCCCTGCAGGAGGATCGCCTCTTCCCTCAAAGGGGCTACTCAGTCTTTTCCACGCTCACGATCCGGAAGAACATGTCTTCTTTACCGAGCCCGAGTTTATCCACGCTGAATGGTTTCCAGACGAAACCGATCTGGTCGCAACCGAGAGTCCTTGCGCTGATGACGATAATGGGTTTCCAATCACTTTCTCTCCGACGGTCGACCTTCCATTTGGCAGGTATCAGGTAGGCGTCTGGCCATTCTCGGACGATGAGGGCGATCTCTACTGGAGCCTATGGAAATCCCTCCACGCAACGACAGACCATCTGCTCGGTTATCCGGTCGCCGGCTCGCTCGGCTACAACCCGTCACCTGGACCGGACTGGGATTTGTTGCTGAACCTATACTCTCACAAAGACATGTACTGGTCGTGGTGCGATGGAGGCCACTTGATGCTCTTCATCGAACAGCACCGGCTAGCCGTGACCGATTTCAGCAAGATTCGTTGTGAGGCCGGATAGACCGACGCTCGGTGCGTGTAACACGAAAACAGGGCTTCCTTGCGGAAGCCCCGTTTTGTTGGTCGGGGCGAGAGGATTCGAACCTCCGGCCTCTTCGTCCCGAACGAAGCGCTCTACCAGGCTGAGCTACGCCCCGACTATCTCGT
>JAGQRE010000212.1 GCA_020425695.1 Planctomycetota bacterium | reverse complement strand
ATCCGTAAAAAAAGACGAGCCTGGCGAAAGTGCTTATGCGGCCGAGATGAAACGCGTCCAAATGTGGCTGCCTTTTGTCGTACTGAGCAAGGCAACAAGCGAGGATCGCCTGGAGGTTGCACGCATTCTGGGCGTGATACTCAGTGAGTCTGAAGCTGAAAACGCGACGCAGGCTGCTCACTACATCATCACAGCCAACATCTGGGGGTTGCAGGCGCAGGGAAACACATTCATCGAAAGCATCGTTCCCGGCGCGCCGAACGTTACCTACCCGCAGCTCCTTCGGCGTGTCCTGAAGGAGTTCAAAGGCAAGGCTGAAGACAGCAACAAATGGACGCTCGAAGTCTGGCAAGCACATGCCGCGGAAGCTGTCGCCAAATTTGTCCTTGAGAAGCTTTCGAAGAAGGACCCAGACCTCGCCAAGAAGGCCAAGGAGCTGACCGCCGAAGTGGGGTTTGCTGAGTTTCTGAAGCAACTGCCGGACTCCGCCGGCCCGATTCGCGCAACGTCGTCAACAGCGAGACTCCTGGCGCTCGGCCTGGTCCGGACGGCCGCAAGCGAGTTCGGCACCTATATCACCGCCGTCAAGATCGCGGCGTGGCTCAACGCCAACGTCGGAACGAAAATCGCGATGACTTCCGCATCAACGTTCGCTTCAACCGCACTGAGGTCACTGTCTGTGTACCTGTGGGCGTGGCTCGCGGTCGACGTCCTTCGCTGGATCTTCGGCCAGAACCTGCGCAAGGCCGGCTTGGCAGTCTTGCAGATTTACTTTCTCTGGCTTGCCCAAAACAGCTCAATGGAGGGCTCGGCGGGCAGGCCATCCTAAAACAGGAGTTTCCAATGACAGACGTAGTTGCATTGCCTTCGCCCGGGAATCCGGACGAAATCTCAGAATCCGACCTGATCCGGAAGTTGAAGAAGTTCTTGAAATGGCTCCCTTTTGGAGTCGGAACGCAACTGGTTGCGCTCTACCTCGCGATGCAGGATCCGCTGACACCCTGGGCGCTCAAGGTGATCATCGCAGGTGCGCTGGCCTACTTCATCCTTCCGTTTGACATCATCCCCGACTGGCTTGGCCCGTTGGGCATGTCTGACGACGCAGCAGCAATCTATGCCGCTTACAAGGCCTGTGGCGACGCAATCAAGGACGAGCACAAGCTGAAGGCAGGCCAGTGGCTTGGACTGAATGTCCTGCCGGGAGCGTCCTCATGAGCTTCAAAATGAAACTGGTGTGGCCGGAGGCAGCCGCCAGGACCCAGGATGCCACGAGGCTTGCATCCAAGCATGGCGTCAAACTGATCTTTGAGGGCAACCACGGTTCCTTCACTGGTCCTGGAGCAAGCGGAAACATATGTATCGACGGAAGCACGGTGCATGTTGCCGTAAGGACGAGCTGGTTCGTACCGGACTTTGCGGTGCGCAACAGGTTGCAGACCTTACTCGAAGCGGAGGGCGCAACGCTGGCCAGCTAGTTGAGGTATAACAGGCAAATTCAACTCTAGGGGTGATAGATGAGCGAGGTTTGCAGAACGGCTGGGCATTAGCTGATGGCTTGCCCAGCCGTTCGTTCATTTCCGGTCAAGATTCATCGCTCAGGATATGCCCCACTCTTGCGCTGCTGAAGGATCCCCACGCAGGGCCGCTTCCTTCGCCAAGCGTTTGCCGGTCTTCCGGGCTTCCTTCGCTGCGGGTGACCCTGGATCTTTCTGGTACGTTTCGAAGAGCGCGAGCGACGCTCCGGCATAGGCGCCTGCGTTGTCGGGCTGGAGCTTCACCAGGCGTGAAAACGCATCGCTTGCCGTACCAACCTTGCCAATAGCCAACGCGGCGTGCCCAAGCAGATACGTGCCGAACACATGATCCTTCACCATTGCCGACGGCATGGATCGCAGATAGTCGAACGCTTCCTGATATCGACCTACGTGCATGAGGGCGCGTGCGATCTCAAGCTGAGGTTGCGGCCACTCTGGGTCGAGTTCAGTCGCCCGAGTCAGCCAATTGCGCGCCTTGTTGATCTCCCCCATCTCCCCGTAGAGCGCCCCTAACCGGAAGGCCCTGTAGGCGTACTGCGGAGTCGCCTGCACGGCCAGTTGCCAGTAGGCCTCGGCATCTTCAAAGAAGCCCCAAACCTCTTCGTCGGACGCAAGTTGCTCAAAGTGAGCGCCTGCAAGTTCGGCGTTCAGGGTCGACAGCGTCGTCCATCCCTGAGCCAGCTCTTCGGGCCATAGTCGGTGGTAGGACCACATCAGTTTATTGATGCCGTCGCGATCAAACGGCGGTGGAAGGCTGGCAGACTTCAGCTCAGGGTAGGCTTTCAGGAACTTCTCGATGCCAGCGGAGCGCTGGTAGCAATGCTGGATTCGCCGAGCGAACGGCTGCCACTGTCGCTCAATCGCGTAGCTGCCGGGCGCACCCTCATGGCCGCTGAACATCTTTGCCGTCGCACCACAAACCAGCAGGTCGGTACGCCACACCGGATCAGTTTCGAGCTTCGTCCAGGGTCCGCGCCAGACCTTTCCGCGCTCCATGAAACCCGTTAGCGACGCGTTGCCGTGTCCCAGACCCGGTCGCCAGAGTCCCTTCCAGAGATTCGACAGCAATGTCTGCTGAACCTCCGGGTTGGTGGGATCTCCACTTTCGCGAATCCAACTCTGGCCAGTAGCGATGTAGCGGCAGACTCGGCGTGCGACGTCCTCGACCACGTCCCAACCGACGACACCCGCCAACCGCTCGCACAGGCTCCACAGCCCATAGAAGCGTCGCATCTCCGACCGCAAATCAATTTCGGACGCGCCTTCGATCACGCGTGAAAAGAACGCTGCAAGCTCGTTCTGATGTTCAACCGTCGGCTGGTTCGTGCCGTCCAGCCAGTATCCGATGGTTTGGTGTGAAGCTCCGTCCTTGCCATCGACAAAGCCGGTCAACTTCGAGGCCAGTTCAGTCTTCGACGGCGCCCTGTCTCCTGCCCTTTCGATCCAACGAGTCAGCAGCCATCCCCGCCCCGACTCGCTGGCCCAGGGCACGTCCTGATCAGGGTCCAAGTTGACACCGGCAAGCAGAAGGTACGCACTTACCCTAACGGCAAGGTCGACCGAGAAAAGCCGCAGGAATGGAAGTGCCGCGTTCTTCGCGTCTCCAATTGACGCAGACACGCTTGAGACTTCACCACGCACCCGATCCCAGGCCCGCAGGAAATCGACGAGTCCAAACAGGAACATCCTCTCCCCGGGGTCGACCGGCGTACCTGCTCTAATGCTGTCGTGGATCTTCATCGGCGGCATGATCCCAGCGCGAATCAACCCTTTACCGACCGCTTCAATGATCTCGAATTCCGTTTTCGACAAAATGGGACCCTTGCCCCGGAA
>JAGQRE010000211.1 GCA_020425695.1 Planctomycetota bacterium | reverse complement strand
CCAGTGCACCTGCCAGCATCTCGATCGGTGTCGGGCCGCTGTCGTCGCCTTTGCCAATTGGCTCATCTGCAAACAGTGTGTGGGCAGTCTTCTGGCCTGTACGGATTTCGGTTCGATATCCGGTTGGTCCCATTTTCGCCGAGGCTTTCATCGTGTCTCTCCGAAGGTGCCCCAGATTAACACGATAAGAAGATAGCGTAATCCGAAAATGTGTGAATTGAAAAGCAAAGGGGTCAGACCCTGTTTCTGGAACAGAAACAGGGTCTGACCCCCTCACGGCCTGCCAGGTCCAATCATGAACCACTAGATGTGTTCCATATCGACGCCCTGCACCAGTGCGCGGTTCACCGGGCACTTTTCGGCGATTTCCAGCATGCGCACGCGCTGCTCGTTGGTGATGTTGTCGCCGATGATCGTGATCTTCTTGCGCACCAGTGTCGCCTTGGCGTCTTCACCGGCGGCCTGCTGCTCAGACGGTTTGCGCCGAACGGTGTCTACCTCGACCTCGACGCCCTCAAGCTCTATGCCCTTCAGGTTCGCATAACTGCGCAGAGTCGCGGCCGTGCAGGCGCCCAGTGCCGCGCTGAGCAGTTCCATCGCCGTGGGGCCGTCGTTGGCACCGCCCTTGTCGCCAGGTTCATCGGCGATGACGGTGTGTTCGAGCTCGGTGCCGGCCTTGATTTCGGTTCGAAAACCTTCCGGGCCAATTTTCGCTACGGCTTTCATGCTGTTCTCCTTCTCCGGAAGCTAAACGCTGGACGCCCGCCAGTCCACTCCACACGTCGATGTATGAAACACGTGACGAAGATATTGCACATGCCTTAAGTGCTGCGAAACTAAAGAGTTACCACATTGGGGCTGGAAACAGGATGTAACCAATGTTGCTTTCAACCCACGTATGCCTAGGATTAACAACGCTTGGGGGATACTTCCGACATTCTTAATGACGTGTGCGGGGCGCTGCACACAGTGGTGGCTATTTTAGCGCGCTGGGCAGCGCACTTACTCTTGGAGGAGACAGGAATATGTTGAGACTCATGGGGCTTGTGCCTCTAGCGGTCGTCTTGTGTTTAGCGGCGAATGTCGCTAGTGCGCAGCCCGACTTGAACTATCAGTATAACGAGACTAGCGGCACTGCTGCTGCAAACACGGGCACGCAAGGGGCCGCAAATGGCACCTTTACGACCGCACCTACTTGGTTGACTCCTGGCCAAACTGGTACCGGCGCTGTCAACATTACGGCCACAAACAGCATGACGACCGGTTACAACCCGTCGACTCGGTTGACCGGCAATTTCACGCTGGAAACCTGGCTTCGGACTACACATGGCGATTTGGCCGAGTTCCTTGGCACAGCAACTTTTGCGACTGGCAACTATTTCTACCTCTACCAGCAGTCTTCGGGTGAATTGAGTCTGTTTGTGGACGGAACTGGTGGTTCGCTCAGATTTGATGGAACAGTGGCGATCAATGATGGCCAGTGGCACCACGTAGCGGTCGTCAACAACGGCGGCACTGTCTCCATGTACGTCGACGGTGTTCAGGATGTAGGTGCCACTCTAGGCGGCGGGTCCGGAACTCTTCCAATCGTCCTGACTGCAACGGACTTCGTCGTCGGTGGAAGCAGCCTTGCTACGGCGGCTGCAAGTAACGCGTGGGTCGGAGATCTCGACGATGTTCGAGTCTGGAACGTCGCTCGCACAGGCACCGAAATCGCCAACAACATGGGAATCGAGATTGGGCAGGCGACACCGGAAATCGATGTCACTGACCCGAATGGTGATGGGGTCGCTGACGGCGGAACCCATGACATTGATCCTGTAACGCCGAGTGGATCGAGCACCTACACGTGGAGCATCAAGAACGTAAGCCCAACGGTCCCGTTGAACTTGACGACAATCACCGCTACTCCTGTTTCAGGATGCACTGTCAACATTACGACGAACCCCTCCAGCACGACTGTTGCAGCTGGTGGATCCACAAACTTGGGTATTCAGGTGACCGGAAGTGCAGGATTCGGAACGCTCCAGTTCACCATCTCCATTGGGAACAACGATGCGAACGAGAACCCGTACAATATTACCGTAAATGGCTCCCGAGGTATGTCAGGGACTCTGACGGTGAATAACGGTGGCGGTGGCGACTACACCGACCTCGGCTCGTTCTTCGACGATCTCGAAGACTTTGGTGTCGCTGGCGCTCTAACTGTCGAAGTTTCCGATAACGGCAGTGGTTACACGTCCGACGCGTCTTACGAGATTGGATCGGACACCGTGGGCTCCGTGTTCTCTCTTGACGAGGTGCTGGGTACGTCGACAACGAATACAATCACAATTCGTGCGGCATCTGGACAGTCGCCTGTGATCAACGGTGCCGGTGCGTTGTTCGAGTTGAACGGCTTTGCAGGCAACTGTGGATTGATCCTGACAGCAGTCGCGAACATTACCTTTGAGGGTTTCGAGTTTTCAGCCGGCGGAATTGCCGCTGGGTGCGACGCCGGCATTCTCATCTGGCAGGAAGAAACTGCGATTCCAGGCGGTCCCGTTACGATCCGTAGCAATCAGATCCACGATGTCGGCTCGGGCAACGGCATTCTCGCCGTTTACAACTTCGGGACGGGCTTGGACGGACTCGTGATCGAGAACAACATGCTGTGGGACATGGGTCTTACCATCGGCACCTTCGCAGGAGGGGCCGGCGACCTGTTCACAGGCGCCATCTGCCTTTGGCGCCCGACGGCGACCTGCAGTGTTCGTCACAACAGCGTGTTTGCCACGAATACGTTCTTTGCAGGCCAGACCGGTTGCTGCTATCAGAACTTGGGTGGCGGCGCCGCCTTGGGAGACATGAGCTACAATGTCTTCTACAACGCGATCAGCAACGCACCTTGCATCAAGATCAACATTGGTACCACGGCTTCACCCAATCCGGCCCCGCCGACTGCCGGTGACCGAAACGTCTTCTGGTATCCGAGTGGCATTATGTCGGACGTCTTTACCAGCCTCACTAACTGGCAGAGCAGTCTGGGCATTGATGCCAACAGCATCAACCAGAACCCGGTGTTCACTTCATCAACCGCTCCGTTCGATCTTCACCTTCAGCCGTCATCGCAGGCGATTGACCTTGCTGTCGGGTCAACCGTGGCGACTGACATTGACGGTGATGCCCGCTCATTCGGTGCAGCGCCTGATTCGGGCGCTGACGAGTACATCGGTGGCGGTCCAAGCGGTCCGACGGTGAACATCTCAGCCACGGACCCGACAGCCGCTGAAGCAACACCGGCCAACCAGACCGGTGCATACACCATCACCTTCACACCGACCACGACTGGCTCTATCACCTTGAACTTCACCATGTCCGGTACGGGTT
>JAGQRE010000210.1 GCA_020425695.1 Planctomycetota bacterium | reverse complement strand
ACCATGAACTGCGCGCGCGTCTGCACCGGTTGCGTGACCGCTACCAGCAAATCGACATTGCACGCCGTACGGGCGTGCCCGCGCCGAACGTTCATCGGTACATGCGCAGCGGCAAGATCCCGGCCGAGTTCTGCCTCGCCCTCGTGGACGCATTTGAGCTCAGCCCGGACTGGCTGATGCGTGGCGAAGGCGACCCGGTGACTAGCGACGTAAAAGCATCGACGGCGGCGAAAGCCGGGGAACTATTGGACCTCGTGAAGACCATGAACGCCGTAGCCCGCATGCGCCTTGGGGCGGTAGTCGGCGACCGCGACCGGAAGAAACTGCGCGAACTGTCAGAGACGCTCGAGACTTTCGACCGCCTGCGTGAGCGTATGAATGAGAACACGCGCCCGGTACTCAGTCAGTTGTTGGAAGACCTCGCGGAAGCGCTGGCGAAGCTTGAGATCCCCCGCGCGCGAGTGCTTCGAGAGACGGCCGTCGAGTTGTCCCGCCTGTGTACGGATGAAGCGATTCTTGAACGGCTCGATTCGCTGCAATCCGGCGTCGAGTACATGACAGGGCGTCCGGACCAGGCCCTTGAATACGAGCGCCGAGTGTTTGCGCGGCGCGTTCGGGACGGGCGCCTGGCCGGAGGTGATGGGCTCAGCTTAGTGATGACCCTGCGCGACACCGGGCGCATTGAGGAAGCCCGGCGCGTTTGCGGCGCGATTCTTTCGCTGCTGGGTGACGCGCGTGAGAACCTGCCTGCGGTGTTTGAGATGCGCATGTTCATGGGCAACTTCCATGTTGAGCTGGGCAACATGCGCGAAGGCATAGTGCTGTTGCAGGAGTGCTATCCCCAGATACCGCCGGAGCGACGGATTGCCGCAACCATCCTGCTGGTTCGGGGGCAGGTGCTGGCCGGCCTGATGGGCTACCACGAGGCGTTTCACTTTGGCGTAAGAACAAGCGGCAGCGCACGCCTGTTGCTGCGACTGGCGTGCTTTCGTGAAGACACCGAACTTCTTGAGCACGCCAGCAAGAATCTTCTAGGCCGCGGAGTCCATGACGTCCCACCCGACGAATACGACTCGCAACGTGCAGCGCTGCTGTTGCGCGCTTCGGCCGGGAAGTCCAAGGCGTCCGACTTTGATCGCATGGTCGAAAAGCACCCGCCTGTCGTCGCGACGCAAGCAATGCGCCGCCTGATGCTGGCCGTTCATGGGGGGCAATTCGCACGCATAGCGAGCGACAAGAAGGCACTGCGAAGCAAGGTATCGGAAACGCAAGCAGCCTTCGAAGCACTGCCGCCTGACCTGTATCCACGCTGCGAATTCAAAGTCATTCACCTGCGAAACATGGCAGCACTGGGAAAGTCGAAAGCATGGCAGGAGCCTGCCAAGGCCTTGCACAACGAGTTGCAGCAATGGATCAACAACGGCTATCTGGGACTCGGACCCCTGCCCGACCTACCGTCCTGAATGGATAAACAGATCTGCACAAGAAGCTGGTGGGTCCCCCGAGATTCGAACTCGTTAACTCAAGGAACGAAGAGAAAGAAACCAGTACAAAGTGGGCATGTAGTCTTTGCGCAGCCTGTTCGCCGCGAGCGAGGACTTAGTCTGCATCCTTTCTGTCGCTCGGCCCATCGTCACGCGACAGACCGGACAGCTCCCAGAACTCATCCAGCGGGGTTTCAGGGTTTTCTTCAATCTTGGCGATTAGGGGAGCCAGTGCCGCCAGGAACTTCGCGTATTCATCCAATTCGTCAGGTGTAAGAGCAGGCGTAATATAGCGAAGATCTCCGATGTAGCCTTGAAGCGAGAGGTAGAAGTGGCTGTCTTGGCCGGCTGCTAGATACACCACACTAAAGACAAGGTGCAGCAAGTGACCGCCGCCGTACCATGTGTCTGGCTGTTCCGCGAATGACCATCCAGACCTGTCGCCAGAAAGCCAGATAGCACACTCACCTGACGGGTCATTGAATGTGAGGCGATATTGGTGGAAGTAGAAACTCCACCTGTCTCGGTGTCCGTGTTTGATAGTCCACTGTGTAGCGGAGAGTAGCAACTCGACATGTGCGGCATTTGTGATTGTCCGGCTGGTGAAGGCGGGATGTTGCGGGCCGTGTTCGTGCCCAATAACAAATGCAGCAGTCGTATTCGCCGGGTCGGCTTGGGCGACGTATGCCAGTTGCCGTTCAGACAGTTCTGCCTGCGCGATGATCGGGCCAACAGCTAAGTGGTAGATGGCAAGAGTCGATGCAGTGGCTAAAAGCGCGCCAGCTAACACGTAGACTCGGACCTTGGATTTTCGTGTGAGCATGTGAACGCCCATGTTCGCCATTCCAAGCCCATCCTACCACTGGAACGCCGGTGAGGCATGGAACTTGGGGCCGAGCCGGCCCATCACCCGGCTTGAACGGCTTGGTTTTGGCTGTTGTGTGCCGATGGACCGGCAAGCGTGCCGAGGATCGTCGCGAGAGAACGGCCTACGGAGTCACCACTGAGGCCGTGTGAGTGCTGGTGGGCCCGGCGAGATTCGAACTCGCAACCAAGGGATTATGAGTCCCCTGCTCTAACCGTTGAGCTACAGGCCCACCTTGTGCTGCTCGGTGCCACGTGCTGAGTGTGCCAAGCTTGCGCCCTTGGGCAAGCGGTCGCTGTATGAACGAACTGTGGCTTCAATCTGCTTTTTCCGTGGCCGCGTTTGGCTATGGTTGCAGCCCGGTGCGCTCAGGAGTTCCCGATGTTTCGCTATGCCACGATACCGCTGTTGTGTCTGCTCGTGTTTCTGCCATCCAGCCGCCTCGCGCAGGACAAGCCGGAAACGCCAGAGCCAGAACCTGCGACGATCCAGTTGACGGACTGCCTCGTCCTGCCGTCTGTCGGCAAGTACGGGCGCAGCCCTGTGCACATTGATGCGCTGGAGGCCTTGATTCTTGAGGGCAAGTTCTCCAACCCCGAGCCCGGCGACGTGGTTGTCAATTCAGACGGCGAGAGTATCGCCTGGCAATCGGCCACAGCCGGCGATGACGGCTGGGTTCGCGGCGACGACTACCGTGGCGCGAACGCCTGCTGGGTGGTCCCAAGCGACAAAGAGCAGACGGTGCTTCTGCACGCGCGCGGGCATTCGTGGGTGTATGCGAACGGCATCCCGCATGCCGGTGATCCTTACGGCTTCGGCTATGTACGTACACCTGTCCGGCTGAAGAAGGGTGACAACACGTTCTTATTCGGCATGGGCCGTGGCTCGCTCAAGGCAGAGTTGCAGTTGCTTGGCGACGCCCCGCCCCGATTGGTGTTCGGACGGGACTGGACTTTGCCTGATCTGGTGGTCGGCCAACAACCAGCGAAGCAGATGTTTGGTGCCGTGGACGTCATCAACACGACAGAGTCGACGCTTGAGATTGTCCCG
>JAGQRE010000020.1 GCA_020425695.1 Planctomycetota bacterium | reverse complement strand
GCTTTCCATCCACTCAAGCTGTTCGGGCACGAGCTCTTTCAATCTGCACAGCACGGCTTTCCGACACTGAGGTGAAGCTTCAGCTTCGTTGAGGTTGTTGAATACTACGGGCGAAATCCCTTTATCCAACGCTTCGCGAACCTCAGACAGCGAACCCGCCATGTTTGCGACGTTGCGGTCGACAACCTGTGTCCGTCCAGAATGACTCCCGGTTCGTGCGGCGCGCAATTGGCGAAGCACGTCTGCGGCATCGTCCAGACGAGACGGGTAGCGCTGCCCAGGGGTGCGTCCGGGGCCGTATCCGCCGATAGCTTGTGCTATGCGAAAGCGAAACAGCACCGGCAGCACATGGTCGAGCGCGCTTACCGACGGTGACTCGCCGAGTTCGCCGACCGCCAAGCCGAGCTGATTCTCGGCGGACTCATAGTCGCCGTGCGTGGCAAGCGAACTTGCGTACATCGCCCGAAACGCGGGCAACAACATCAGGTCGTTGATGCTCTCCAGGATTGCGACACTTTCTTTCCCGGCCCTCAGGCTTGCGTTCAGGCGACCCGTCCGTTGAAGCAACTGCCCCATGTTCCCGAGCAAGATCGCTTCGCTGCGTCGGTGGCCCAACTCACGCATGACACCCAAGGCCTCTTGATAGGCTTGCTCGGCTTGCGTAAGGCGCTGGGTCATGAGGTAGACGTTAGCCAGGTTGCCAAGCGCTTGCGCTTCGTGCGGGCGGTCACCGGTGCGTCGAAAGACTTCAAGTGCGGAAAGGTAGAAATGCTCCGCCTGCTCATCGTCACTCATATTTCGCCACAGACCGCCGAGCGCGAGCAAAGTCAGCCCTTCGAAACGCGTGTGCCCGGTTTGACGGTGAATTGTAAGCGCTTCGTTGAGGAGCGCTTCCACGTTGACGTCGTCGCCGAGATGGCGCAGCAGAATGGCTCGATTCGTCAACGCGATTCCCAGTTGTCTCGGCTTACCGGACGAGCGTAGCTCAGCGATAGCCCGCTCAAACATCTCTCGTGCTTGCTCGGGTTTTCCGCTTTCCATATAGATGCCAGCCAGCGCGGCGGTGATCTGGCCTAGGTAGGCAGGAGCTTCCTTCCGCGCTAGTTCCAGCGCGGCGGTCAATGTGTCGGTTGCGTCGCGCGGGTATCCGAGGCGCTGAAGCTGGCCACCGAGCTCTTGAGAACTGTTGAGGCGGTCTTCAACGCTGGCCAACTCGTGACTGCAGATCTGCGTTAGCAGCTCGCAGGCAAGCGCTTCCTGAAATGTATGGGTTGCCCGCCTCGCTGCCATCTTGAGGTACTCAAGCTCGAACTGCGCCAGTGACTTGTCGTCGGTTGCACGGATGTGGGACAGTATCTCCATGCCCTGCGCCGTGCGGTCACTGTCGTCGAGGTGCGTGTGCATGAATTCGAAGGCAGCGCGATGCAGTCCTGCTCGCTCGCTGGGAAGCTGCATCTGGTAGGCCGCTTCGCGAACAACAGCGTGCCGAAACTCGTAGAGCTCTTCTGCGAAAGGCATCACTTGATGATACGAGGGAGATGCGGCACGCGCCGACCTAAAGCTTGCGCGTTGTCATCCACTGGTTGAGGGTTTCCATTGCCTTGATGACTTGCCCGGCTTCGCGCTCGTTGGAGTGCTCAAGGGCAAGCGCAACACGGGTGGGGCCTACTGGCTCAACGGATTCGAGTACACGCAGCGACTTCTTGGTCAGTTTCAGTTCGCGCTTGCGCTTGTCTTGCGGGTTCACTTCGCGCGTGATGAAGCCGCCCTTTTCAAGGCGATTGAGCATCTGGGTGATGGCCGGCTGCGCTTTGCCAAGCAGGTCAGTCAGCGACGTCGTGGTGATATCGTCCGAGCGCTCAACAGCGCGCAGCAACGCGTACTGCTTGGCAGTCAGCCCGTGCTGCGCCTCAAGCTCGCGAGACCAGGCCTCGTGTGCGTGTTCGTTGGCCCAGTAAATTTGAAGAAACTCGCGAACGTAGGCGAGTGCAGTCTTCGTGTCCATGCAGCAAGCATACCGAGAAACACCCTGCTGACGCCAGAACATAACGAGATTATGAAATGGACCGGGATGGTCTACGTTGACCATTTTAGTCGTGGATAGCCGGCGGGAATCAGACCATCAGTACAGGCACACTGCTGAGGCGCAGGACCGTCAACGCCCGGCTGTAGGCGCTGCTGTTGCGGTCTGCGGGGCAAGGGAGTACGAGCAGGTGCCCGCCGTCGTTGGCCTCGCGCGCTGTTACGTCGGGGTCGCTTCCGATTTTGAAGCTCACGTTCAGGCTGGCGCCGTTGTCGGTGGCCCAGTGCTGACCGGCCGCCACAAGTGAGCCCGCCGCTGCCTGCGCGTCATCCAGCAAGGCCTGATCCGTCAGCTTGGATTCGTCGACGTCATGACCCAGCAACGCCATTGCTTCGGCCATGGCGCCGGCATCGACCACGAACAGCATGTGGTAGGCTGCGGATTTTCCGCATAGCCCGAAGCTGATGCTCATGGCTTTCGCGGCCTCCCGCTGACGAACGTGAAGCTTGATCAGCGGTCTGTCCAGGGCTGACGACAAGTCGTCACGCGCCTCGCGTGCCAGCAACACCGGCACGGTTGCTCGTGCCAGTACGCGCTCGGTGGTGCTGCCCAGTGAGTCACGCCCGAGTGTGTTCAGGTCTTCGAGGTATGGCGCGGGCATGATCAGGAACTTGGCGCCGCTGTCGCGCTTGGCATCAATGATGCGATCCGCCGGGTCTTCGTCGTCCTGTTGCGGCGCGATTTCGCAGGTCAGCCCTGACAGCTTGGCCTGCATGGCCTCAAGGTGTTTGCGCCTTGTTTCAACGTCGATGCCCGGTGTCGCCAGCGTCAGTACAGCCGTTGCGCCGTAGCGCGTACATACCTGTTTGGCAAGCAACGCGACTGAGTCGTCCTGATTGCTTTGGTCAAACGCGACGAGAACCTTGGCCGGTGGCTCAATCACCGGTAACTCGACTTTCTCGGCATTGGCGGCAGCGCTGAAGCGCGCCATGGCCTCATGAAGATCGTCGTCGAGTGGTGTATCAGACATGGCAAGCTCCTAGGTTCCGGCGTACTTCGGTAGTTCAGGGAAGGCGCCCAGAGCATTCATGATCAGCACATATCCGATCACGACGACACCCTGAATCAACAGGATCAGCATGCCAGCTTTCATGAACTCACCCCAACCGACCTTCTCACCGCGGTCGGTTTCAAGGGCATGCAGCGCAACCACAGCACTTACGCTGCCGATGGGCGTGCCGTTGCCGCCAAGGTTGCTCGCGCCCACCAGCACCCAGAAAAGCGGTGCCGCCAACGCCGGGCTCTCTTTGGCGATTTGATCCAGGATGGGCAGCATGGTTGCGGTGACAGGTATGTTGTCCACAAAGCCGCTCGAAAGCATGACGAACACACCGATAACTGAAACAAGGATGACCGTGCTGCCGCCGCCGAGACTTATCAGGCTGTCGGCGGTGACTTCAAGTAACCCTGTCGATTTCACGCAGCCGATGATTACGAACAACCCGACAAAGAACAGGATGACTGTCCACTTCACCTTCTTGATGGCTTTCTCGGGGTCGCCTGCGCAGAACAGTAGCGCCGCCATGCCGCCCGCCATGGCAATGAAATCAAGCCCGACCCCGATCATCTGCGCGGTCGCAAAGCCGATCACGGTGGCGCCGAGTACAACGGCGCTGCGCCAGAAGATCTTGCGGTTCTTGACTAGCGCCCATTCTTCAAAGCCGGCGACTTTGAGTTTGCGGTCAGACTCTTCGCCCGCTGCCTTGCCGTCTTCGACCAGCGTCTTGCGGTACATGCGGGACAGCACAAGGTAGGCGATGATCGCCGTGGCGAAGGCGAGCGGCGTGCTGCCGATGAAGAAGTGCACGTAGGGGATTTCAGCCGCCGTGCCGATCATCAGCGTTGCAATGCCTGAGCTGAAAGTCGTCAAGGCTGCGCTGTTGGCGATGATGGCGACGGCGATCAGGTACGGTTTGGGGTGGTAGTTCAGCGTCTTGCAGATCACGAGTACAAGCGATGCCATCAGCAGGCTTCCGGGCGCGAGCGTCAGCAGGCTGACAAACACGAACGTCAGCACACAGACGAACAGAAACAGCTTTTGCGGCTCGCCGTGAGTGATTTTCACGACCCTGATCGCAATGAAATGGAACAGCCCGCTGCCGCCGACGGTGTCTACGAGAATGGATGTCCCGATGATTACGCCGAGGATGTTCAGGTCGTGCCCGACGATTTCATGAACGTGATTGTAGCCGCCGCTGCCGAACAGCCCGAAGGCCATGGCCGCGATCACAGCCGCGATGGCACCGATGATGGCGCTGACAGACTTGTGCAGGCGCTCAAAGGCAATGAACAGGTACGTGATCACCATGATCACGCCCAGCACCGCCATTGGCACCCACGCCGGCTCAAAGGCTGAGCTTTCACCGCCTGATGCAACGAACATTGGCTTCTCCGGATTGCGCGCGGAGTTTAGGCGTACCCGAAGTCGGCGACAAGCGGAACCGAGCTTGCTAAATTTCTGACATGGCTGAGTTGTCGGCAATCTGCGTTTATTGCGGCGCGGCCACGGGCGACGACCCCGTGTTCGCCACGGCAGCCCGCGAATTCGGTGCGCTGCTGGCGCATCGCGGCATCAAGCTGGTGTACGGCGGCGGGCATGTCGGTCTGATGGGCGTGGTTGCCGATGGTGCGCTGCTGGCCGGCGGAGAGGTCGAGGGCGTGATTCCGCAAAGCATGAAAGCCAAAGAGCTAGCACACACCGGTATCCAGAAGCTGCACGTCGTTGAATCTATGCATGACCGCAAGGCGCTGATGGCGGAGTTGTCAGACGCGTTTGTCGCGCTGCCGGGCGGCATCGGCACTTTGGATGAGCTATTTGAGATCTGGACCTGGCGACAGATCGGGCTGCACGAAAAGCCAATCGGCGTGCTGGACGTGGCCGGTTATTGGCAACCGTTTCTGAAACTCGCCGAGAACATGGACCAGCACGGCTTCCTGCATCGCAATGCGCTGGACATGCTCGTGTTCGATGACAACGCCGAACGTTTGCTTGAGCGTCTGGTGTAGGGGCGATGCTTGCATCGCCCGCGCGACGGCATGCAAAACATGCGGTCGCCCCTACGAATGTTTCGCCACTAACTCAGACAGATTGGCTTCCGGGCGCGCGCCTACGTGTGAGATGATTTCGGCGGCGCAGATACCGGCGATCTTGCCGCTCTCGGCCAGCGACTTCCCGTGGGTATAGCCGTACAGGAATCCGGCTGCGAACAGGTCGCCGGCGCCTGTCGTGTCTTCGACCTTGTCTACGGGCTGCGCGCTGACGCTGATCGTTTCGGCAGGCGTCACAATCACCGCCCCCTTCTCGCTTCGAGTCAGCACAGCTACTTCGCACTTGCCACGCACGGCCTCGACGGCCTCATCAAATGTCGCGACTTCGTACAGCGCACAGATCTCCTGCTCATTGGCGAACAGGATGTCGATGTGCCCGTGCACCAGGTCAAGAAACTCAGCCCGGTGGCGGTCAACGCAGAACTTGTCACTGAGCGTGAGGCTGACTTTCTTGTTTGCCGCGTGCGCGATCTCGGCAGCCTTGATGTAGGCCTGCTTGGCCGGCGGCGCGTCCCAGAGATAGCCTTCGAAGTAGGTCACTTGTGCCCGCTGGATCAGCTCAGCGTCAACGTCAGCGGGGCCGACTTCGCCCGCGCTGCCCAGAAACGTCTGCATCGTGCGCTGTGCGTCCGGCGTGACGAACACGAGGCAGCGCCCCGTCGGGTTGGTGTCGTGGGTTGGCTCGGTGCTGAACTCGACGCCCAGGGCCGTGATGTCGTGCTTGAAGATCTTGCCCAATTGGTCGCCGGCGACTTTACCGATGAAGCCAGCCTTGCCGCCCAGCGATGCAATCCCGGCGACAGTGTTCGCCGCACTGCCGCCCGAGCATTCAACACCCGGCCCCATTTGTCCGTACAGCGTTTCGGCCTGCTCTGCGTTGATCAGGCTCATGGAGCCTTTCTCAATCCCGCGCCCAGCCAGAAATTCGTCGTCCGAATGCGCCAGTACATCAACCAGCGCGTTGCCGATGGCAACAACATCAAGTGAGTTCGTCATGGGCGCATTCAACAAGCATCAGCCCGGGCTGCAAAGACCGGACTAGCGCAGCTCAACGCCGTCTTTTGTCAGCTTGAACAACTTGGGCGAAATGGCGTAGGGGCGTGACTCGCAATCGATTTTCACCTGAGCGCTGACGTTGCTAACGAGTTGTTCGTCGTCGGCCGTGAGCACAATCATGAAGTCGCGGTTCGGCACGCCGACCAGCAGATTCTCGCCGATGACTTCGGAGAGCTTCTCGTACAGCGTCGGCAACATTAGGCGCGAAGCGTCGTAGCTGTCGCCCGATGCAATAATGACTGCGCGGGGTTTACCGTCGGGGCCGGTGAGCGCCTGCAACTCCATGTCTTCTGCCAGAGCTTGCAGGTTTTCGCGGGCGAAGAAGAAGACTTCTTCGGCGTCTACGCCGTCCCATTTCTCAACGTCTTCGGTCGTCACGAAGCGGAGAGTGCGCCCTGTGTCGACGGCCGCGAGCAATTCAAGCTCGCCGTCCACGATTGGGCGGCGAAGGATCGGCACGTCTGTGTTGCGGGCGAAGTTCCACGCCTTGACGACCGGGTAGATCAGCCCGCGAACTTCTTCGAACGGGCCGAGGTCACGGTTGGTTTCGCCCCACAGATGCTCAAACCACTGTTCAAGTAGCGTGTTGGGGTCGGTGTTCGGGTCTTCGTCCCAGGCGTGCATGTAGCTGATGTAGGCGTTCTCAAGCCCGAGCTTCGATTTCTCGCCTGTGTTGAGTTCGAGAGGTCGCAGGATTTCCGGCTTTGGCTTGTCGAGTGTCCTGGCGTAAACGTCGGCTGCGATCTGCGTGAAGGATTCGACGCCGATGGGTGGGTTCTCGCTGATCTCAATCCCGCCCACAAATGCATCAACAGGTTCGCGTCTGGCATCCGGGTCGCCGTTAAAGCTGACCACAATCCCGACTGGTCCGCGTTGCATTGTCCACCAGCGCCAGTACTCCGTCTGGTGTTGAAGCTCGCCTTCATGATCACCGTAGACGACACCAGCACCATTGATTTCGCTGCGTTCTACGTTCCGCATGTTGTCGCGGCTTGGGAGGGCGTCGAACAGGTTGACCTCGGCGTCGCCTGTTCGATGTCGCAGGCAACTGACCGTCACGGCACCGTCGATATCGGGGTGCCGAAACACGAGGCTCTTGGCGCCGGCGTCGCGCTCGAAGCCTTCCGGCACGCGGATGGTGAAAAGACGGTTGGGGTCCTGGTAGGTGGTCTGAGGCATGATCGTCCGGGTTAGTTGGTGCCTGCAGCCAAGCGCGAGCGCATTAGCTCGGCACGCAGTGTGTCGCGCTCGGCGGGCGGCAGGGTCTGGCCCTCGCTTTCCTGCAAGTGCGAAGGCTGCCCAAGAATGAACAGTTCGTTCACGACTGCGGCCGGGACATCGGTGATAATGCCGAGGTCGATGCCGAGTCGCAGCATCGACAGGTGGCTCATCATCTCCTGCACGTTCAAGCGCCGGGCAGAGCGCAACAGCGCCAGTGAGCGCAGTACCTTGTCCTCAACGAGTGAACGCTCTTCCGTGTAAAGCTGCCCGCGCCGCTGGCGCTCGAACTCGATGATTTTCGGTACGATCGCCTTGATGGCGTCGACGATGGATTCTTCGGTGCGCCCGAGGGTTGTCTGGTTGCTGATCTGGTACATGTCGCCGAACGCGCGTGTACCCTCGCCGTAAAGACCGCGAACTGCGTGGTTCATGCGCTGTGCGGCCTTGAACACCTGGTCGATGTTTTCCTTTAGCGTCAGTGCCGGCAGGTGCACCATAACGCTGGCGCGCATGCCGGTGCCGACGTTGGTCGGGCAGGCCGTGAGGTAACCGTAGCGTTGGGAAGTCGCGTAGGGCAGCACTCTTTCGAGGGCGCGATCGACTTTGCACAGCGCGGCGTAGGCGCGGTCCACATCAAAACCGGATTTGATCCACTGCAGACGAAGGTGGTCCTCTTCGTTGATCATGATGCTGAGCATTTCGCCGCGCCCGAAGGCGACGCCGCGCGGGCCTTCACCATTGGCCAGTTCGCGACTGATCAGGTGACGCTCAACGAGAACGTCGCGTTTAATCTCCGGTGTGTTCTGCAACTCAAGGGTTACGACGCTGCGGTCAAGGTGAACTTCTTTCAGTGCGCTCTCAACCAGTTGCAGCACGTCCCTGCGCTGCGGATTGCTGGCGCGGCCGGTAAACGGGAAGCCCTTGACGTTGCGGGCAAAGCGCAGGCGCGTACTGATGACGATGTCGCTTTCGGGGCCGGTGCCCTTCAGCCACTCGCCCAGGATGTTCGGGAAATGCTCAAATGAGTTTGGGATGTCACCCACCTAAGAGCGCTCCTTTGCCTTGGGCTGTCCCTCAAGCTCGACGATTTCGTCGCGGAGTTTGGCTGCGAGTTCGTACGCTTCTTCGGCGACAGCGGCCTCAAGCTTCTTGCGCAATTCGGCCAATTTGTGCTGCTTCGTGACGATCTCCTCCCCGCCGGAGGATTCGGGCAGGCGGCCTTCGTGCCGCGCTGGTTGCACGTCGTGGATGCGCTCAAACAGCGGGTCCAGGTGATCCGCAAAGACTTCGTAGTCGTGCGGGCAACCGAAGCGACCGCGTGCGCGGAACTCGGACAACGTGATACCGCACTCGGGGCAGGCCGGGACGGATTCACTGGATTTGACCGGCGCGATACCACCCGGCTCGGGCAATTTGGCGAGCCCGGTTTCAGCCGGGTTCAGCAGGGTCTGGACTTCACGAACGATATCGGCGGTAGACTGTAGCGGCTTGGTCATCTCAAACATGTAGCGCTTGACCAGATTGAAGCAGTCAGGGCACACGTTGACCTGATCTTCGATGCTGTTCTCTTCAACATCGCAGATGCGAATGCGCGCGGGCTTCTTGTTACAGCACTGACAGTCCATAGGCGTACCATTGTACTAACGATTGAGCACTTGGCAGCAATCCCGAACAGGTAGGGGCGACGCGTGGCGTCGCCCCCGATTCTGACTTAGCCAAAGCGTAACGCCTACAACTTCATGGCAGCGATGCGCTCAGCGGCTTGTTTCACTTCTTCAAGGCTGGGAACCATGGCGAAACGCACGTGTCCGGCACCCGGGTTGTTGCCGTCGACTTCGTCGCTGAGCCATTCGCCCGGCGTGGTCACGCAATGGGCCTGCTCGATCAGCTGTGTCGCGAAGTCTTCACCGGTCATGCCTTCGGGCGCTTTTTGCCATATGTACAAGCTGGCAGGCGGCGTGCAGTCGGGCAACCCGAGTTTGTTGAGTGCGCCGCAGATCAGATCGCGCTTCTGTTTCACCAGTACGCGCAGGTCCTCAACGTGCTTTTCGTCTGCAAGTGCCGCGATGGCCGCGTCCTGTATGAAGTTCGGCGTGCCGCTGTCGATGTTCGTCTTCACTTTCTTGAAGATGTCCACGATACGCTTGTCGCCTGCCACCCAACCGACGCGCCAGCCGGTCATGATGCTGCGCTTGGACAGTGACTGGAACTGGATGATGCCGTCGTAGTTGTTGTCTTTGCCAAGCTCAAGTGCCGTGTGCGGGGCGTCTTCGAAATACAACTCTGAGTACGCTTCGTCGCTTGCGAGGATGATGTCGTGTTCCTGGCAGAACTCATAGGCACGCTTCAGCCAGTCCATACTCGCGACGTGGCCTGTCGGGCTGTTCGGTGTGGTGATCCACATGACGCGAGCCGTTTCGCGCACGATCGGTGGGATGCTCTCAAGGTCATACTCGCACTTGTTGTCGTGGTTGACTGCGACAAAGTGCGTCTGCCCTTCGGCGAACAGCGTGCCCCGTTTGTATGGCGGATAGCCGGGGCTTGGTACGATGGCGTACTCGCCCGGGTTGATCACGGCCTCGGCAAAGTTGAACACGCCCTCTTTGCTGCCAATGGTGCTGGCGATCTGCGTCTTCGGGTCAAGGGTGACGTCAAAACGGCGCTTCAGCCACTCGCTGACCGCGGTGCGATACTCAAGCGAACCGACATAGCTGGGGTAGCCGTCGGTTGAGTGACGATCCACGTTGTCCTTTGCGGCCTGCCGGATGAACTCGGGTGTCGGGTCGGCGTAGTCGCCTACTCCGAAATCGATGGGCGTGATGCCCTTTTCTTTGAGTTCGGCAACTTTCTCGTCAACGGCGGCGAATGCATAGGCGCCAATGCTGGCAACACGCTTGGACGGTACGATTTCCATGGTCTCTTTCTTGGTCTTGGGTTGTTGGACCACTGTCATTACGGATCGGGGCGGGTATTTCAACCGTTCGTTCGGATTGCGTCCGGGTTGCGGCCCGCACTTGACCGCTCGGGTCGCGGCACATGCGAATACCAATGAGGCCCGCCATTCGCATGGCGGGCCCGACGCGGTCTAGCCCAGGCACATGGCGCAATAAAGCTGCGGGTTGGTGCTGGCGGTCTTTTCGTCGACTTTGCTGACCGGGGTTGTGTGCGGCGCGGTCTTGACGAGCTCGGGGTTGTCCTTGCACTCCTGCGCGATCTTCTTCATGCAGTCGATGAAGTAGTCGATGCTTTCCTTGCTTTCCGTTTCGGTCGGCTCGACCATCATCGCGCCTTGCCCGCCGGTGTTTTGTGGCAACGGGAAATAGACCGTCATGGGGTGGATGCCGTAGTCGATCAGCCGTTTCGCGATGTCCAGCGTGTGGACTCCGTTTTCCTTGTCCTGCTTCAGGTCGGTGAACACGACTTCATGCGCGTTGGTCCGGTCGTGATGCACGTGGTAGTAGTCGCGCAGCATGACGCGGATGTAGTTCGCGCCCAACACGGCATTCTGGCTCATGCGGCGTACGCCCTCGCGTCCGAGTTGCGTCATGTAGATGTAGGCCATCACCAGCGCGCCGAAGTTGCCGAAGAAGCTACGAACCTTGCCGACGGTCTTGGGGCGGTTGTAGTCGAAGCTGAAGCTGCCGTCGTCGTTCTTCTTGACGCGTGGCGTTGGCAGGTACGGGGCTAGGTGTTTACGCACCGCAATCGGCCCGGCGCCCGGTCCGCCGCCGCCGTGGGGCACACTGAACGTCTTGTGCAGGTTGAAGTGCATGACGTCGATGCCGTAGTCGCCGGGCTGGACGATGCCGCTGATGGCGTTCATGTTCGCGCCATCCATGTACAGCTGCGCGCCGACCCCGTGCAGAATCTCGGCAATCTCGCGCATCTTGGGCTCAAGAATGCCGAGTGTGCTCGGGTTGGTAATCATCATGCCTGCCGTCTGCGGGCCGACCTTCTTCTTGAGTTCTTCGATGTCGATGTTGCCGTTGGCAGCTTCTTTCAGTGTTACGGCCTTGAAGCCGGCCATGGCCGCTGTGGCGGGGTTTGTCCCGTGGGCAGCGCTGGGGATCAGAATCTCGGTGCGCTGGTCGGCCTCACCCTTGTCTTCGAAGTAAGCCTTGATGCACATGACGCCGGTGAGTTCACCGTGTGCTCCAGCCGCTGGTTGCAGCGTGACTTCGTCGAGACCGCTGACTTCGCACAGGTAGTGCTCAAGGTTGTACATTAGCTCAAGGTGGCCCTGCACGTCGGCTTCGGGCAGGTAGGGGTGGGCCTTCGTGTAGCCGGGCTGTGCAAGCAGCGTGACGTTGATCTTGGGGTTGTACTTCATTGTGCATGAGCCGAGCGGGTAGAAGTTCTTGTCCACGCTGTAGTTCTTGTCGGCCAGGTTCTTGAAGTGACGTACGAGGTCGAGCTCGCCGATTTCGGGCAGGCGGGCCGGTTCGCTGCGCAGCTTCACGCCTTTGAGTGCGACATCGACATCAACTTCAGGTACGTCCAGCGCAGGGAAAGTTACGCAACGGCGCCCCGGCTTGCTGATTTCGAACATCAAGCGCTCAGCGGGATTCTCAGGTATCTTCGTCATCGTCATTACTCCTTGCCGCCGTGGTCGCTGGTTTGCAGCAGGTCGGCCAGTGCGCTGGCGTAGCTGTCGATGTCAGCCTTGGTTGTCAATTCGGTGATGGCAATCAGGTAGTCGCCGGGCTCACCCATGCAGATATCCTCCAGCGGTATACCGCCCATGATGCCTTGTGCTTGCAACGCCTTGTCGAGGCCGGCTTTGGTACGGATAACGAATTCATTGAACACCGGAGATTCGGCGTACAGCAACTCGACGCCCATGATCGCGCCAAAGGTCTGTCTGGCGTATTGAGTTTTCGAGATGATCTGCTTGCCCAATTCAAGAAAGCCGCCCTTGCCCCAGGCCGCGAGCTGAATCAGTGCACGCAAGGCACACAGGGCCTGGTTGGTGCAGATGTTGCTGGTGGCTTTTTCGCGCCGGATGTGTTGCTCGCGCGTCGCCAACGCCAGCGCGAACGCTCGTCGCCCGTCGCGATCAGTGGTTTCGCTGACAATGCGCCCGGGCATTTTGCGAACGTTCTCTTTACGACTGGCGAAGAAGCCGAAGGCGGGGCCTCCCATGAACATGTGGTTGCCGATGGCCTGTCCTTCGCCGACGCAGATATCGACCCCAGCCTCGGCCGGTGTCTGCAACAGCGACAGGCTTACCGGCTCAGCAATCACCTGCACGATATTGGCTTCGTTTTCGTGGGTCGTAGCGACGAGCGATTCCACGTCCTCGATGACGCCGAAGAAGTTCGGTGACTGGACTGCGACAACTGCGACTTCGCGGGACATCGCTTGCTTCAGCGCATCAGCATCGACCCGGCCGTCGGGGCCCGCGCCGACGGTGACCAGCTTCAGCCCCGTGGTTTCGCAGTAGGTTTTGACGGTGCCCGCGTACTCCGGGTGAATCGCGCCTGCCAACACAACTGTCTCGCGCGTTTCTTTTCGGAACTTGTCGGCCGTCAGGCGGTAGCCCATCATCACGGCTTCCGCCAGTGCGCTGGCGCCGTCGTACATGCCCGCGTTGCTGACTTCGAAGCCGGTAAGCGCGGTGGTGCAGCTCTGAAACTCAAAGACCGTCGTGAGCGTGCCCTGGCTGCACTCCGGCTGGTACGGCGTGTAGGCGGTGATGAAGTTGCCGTCGTACAGCGCGATGTGGTCGGTCAGCGTGCTGACGTGGTGGTTGTAGATGCCTGCCCCACGGAAGAACGCGAAGTCGTTGGCGTTCCTGGTCTTCTTGAGCAACGCATCAATGTGCCGCGTAACCTCAAGTTCGCCCATGCTGGGGTTCAGCCGAATCTTGTCGCCGTCTTCCTTTACACGGATGTCGGCAGGGATGTCGCTGTACAGCTCGTCGATGCTGGCGACGCCTATTGCATCGAGCATCGCTTTGCGGTCTTCGTCAGTGTTCTGGATGAACGGCATATGATCCTCACGACATGGGGCCTAGGGCTCGGGGCCTGGGAACGCGAGCTTCCGGTTTCCCGAAGCCCTGTGCCCCAAGCCCCAATCCCGGAGCGCTTTGCGCTCTAGTGTGCTTCTTCTTCGAGCTGCTTTTCGTACTCGGCGAGGCTCTTAGTGCCTTCGTTCAACTCGTCGGCATTGTCGGGCTTGACCTTGATCAGCCAGCCCTTGCCGAAAGCGTCGGACTTCAGTGCACTGAAGTCGTCGTCGTCAACGTCACTGTGAACAGCGGTGATTTCACCGCTGACCATGCTTATCAGGTCGCTGACCGCTTTGACGGACTCGATCTCGCCGAAGGCCTCACCCTTGGTGACCTTGTCGCCGGCTTCCGGCAGGTCCACGAAAGTAAGATCGTTCAGCTGATCAACGGCGAAGTCGGTGATGCCGATGGTTACGGTTCCGTCGTCTTCAAGCCGGCCCCATTCGTGGCTTTCGAGGTAGCGTGCGTTGTCTGGTCGTGCCATGGTTAGTCTCTCGTTGGTGTTGCGGATATGTACGTCGGCCCGAAGCTCGTGCTTCAGGCGCACTTTGCTACTTCTTGCCCGGTCGCTTGTAGAACGGCAGCGGTACCACCAGTGCAGTCTGCAAGGTCTCGCCGGGCTTCACAGCCCGCGTGCCCTTGCTGGGGAAATCGACGTGGTAGGTCGTGCCGACGGCGGTCGCATTTGCCGGGACATAGGCCGTGGCGATAATTTCGTCCACCCACGGTGCGCGCGTACCACTACAGATCTTGCCGACGACTTTGCCGTCGCGGATCACGTCCTGATCCTGACGCGGAATGCGTTTGCCGGCGATCGTTAAGCCGACCAGCTTCTGTGTCAGCCCCTTTTCCTTCAGGTCGAGCGTGGCCTGCTTGCCGATGAAATCTTCCTTGTCGAGCTTCACGGCCCAATCCAGACCGGCTTCCAGCGGGTTGATCGTGTCGCTGATCTCGTGCCCGTGAAGCGGCATGCCTGCCTCAAGGCGCAGCGTGTCACGCGCGCCCAAACCGGCCGGGCCGCACTGGAGCGGCTTGCCTACGTTCATCATTTCGGACCAGAAATGCGCGGCCTTGGCCGCCGGCATGATGACCTCAAAGCCGTCTTCACCGGTATAGCCGGTGCGTGAGACCATAACCTCGGGCTCGCCAAGGACGGTGCTGCGGGTGGAGTGGTAGTACTTGAGGGCCTTTGTGTCGAGGTCGCTGATCTTTGACATCAGTGCGACGCTTTCGGGGCCCTGCATGGCGATCATGGCGTAGTCTTCGCTCATGTCGTTGATGTCAACTACGAAGCCCTTACGCTCGCGCGCGATCCAGTTCCAGATAACTTCGCGGTTGCCTGCGTTGACGACCAGCATCGTACCGGCGTCGCCCATGCTGTAGACCAGCACGTCGTCGAGAATGCCGCCCTGGCCGTTGAGAATCAGGCTGTAGCGGATCTGCCCCGGCTTCATGGTGGCGCGGTTGTTGGTGATGATGCGGTCTACCAACTTGACGTGGTCGCGGCCGCCAATCCAGTAGCGACCCATGTGGGAAACGTCAAACAGCCCGACCTTGGTGCGGACGCGCTTATGCTCTTCATTGATGTTGGTGTACGTGACCGGCATGAACCAACCGGCGAAATCCACCATACGTGCGCCGAGCTTTTCGTGTTCTTCGCGGAGCGGTGTTTCGCGCATCGTGCTCTCCTGACTTCAATCGGGGTTTGCACGCGCTGGCGTGCGCATCGCTTTTGCCTCTTGGACACCGAAAGGTCAACGATTACAGCGGGCGGGTTGGTACCAGTTTGCCCTGTCGCCGGTTCGCGGGCCAAACTGCTAATCGTCCCGTTTCCAGATGCGGGTCCCGTCGCCGACGGGATCGTTCTCCGGTACCGTTCCGGAGTCCAGCAGGCTCATGGCATCACGAACCTGTTGCAGTGAACCAAGCAGATACAGCACGTCGCCCGCCTTGTGTGGTGTCTTCGGGTCGGGATTGTCGATGACCTTGCCGGCGCGAGAGACTGCAATCACTGAAGCGCCGGTTTTAGAACGCAGGTGCAAGTCGGCGAGAGACTTGCCGTCAGCGTACTCGCCCTCGGTAACCTGATAGGATTCGACTTTTAGCTCGCCCAGGGGGCCCATGTCACCGAGTGTACCCCGAGGCACAGTGGCGCGCCTGGCGCTCAGCTGCGTGTTCTGGCGGACCAGCGTCAGTTCGCGGTCAATGATGTTGCGTGGGACGTTCATGAGTCTCAGAACGCGGGCAAGTATCTCGACCGAGCTTTCAAGCTCACCGCTGACGACCTCTGTAGCGCCGAGGGCTTTCAGGCTCAGTCCTTCCCCGTGATAGCGAGCCCGGACGACGATCGGCAGGTCCGGTGCGACCCGCCTGATGGTGTCGAGCGTTCGCTGCGCTGCACCGGGGTCGTTGATGGTCAGTACAAATGCGCGTGCCTGCTTGACGTGTGCGTGCTCAAGGGCCTCTTCACTGGTGACGTCTGCGTAGTAGGCGGGTTCGCCGTCTGAGCGTGCGGCCCTGACGGTCTCAGCGTTCATTTCCATGATTACGTAGGGGATGCTGACGGCCTTCAGGGCGTTGACGATCATGCGACCGCTTACCCCGTAACCGGCGACTATGACGTGGTCAGTTGTTTCGTCGTGGCCGGTTACCTCTTCGTCGATCGCCTGAACGCCCAGGAGTTTTTCGAGTGGACGGAGCAGGCGTGCACCCGCCGCCAGGTGGGGACTAAAACGGATTACGAGCGGCGTCACGAACATCGTCAGGATTGCTGCGGCGGTGATCCAGCGCCCTTCGCCGGCCATGTCGATCAGGTGCAATGGCTCGCGGGCGGCGGTGTTCATGACTACGAAGCCGAATTCGCCCATTTGGGCCAGCCCCAGCCCGGCTATGACGGCAGCACGGGCAGGGAATCGCATGAACAGAGCCGCGATGGTCGCGAGGATGGCCTTGCCTAAGAAGATGGCGAAGAAGATGCCGCCGACCAACAGCGGGTGTTCAATGACGGCGCGGATGTCAAACATCATGCCGAGACTGATGAAAAACAGCCCGGTCAGCAGGTCGCGCAAGGACATGACCTCAGTGAGCGCGCGATTGGCGAACGGAGAGTCGGCCAGAACGACGCCGGCCAGGAATGCGCCCAGCGCCAGACTGAGCCCGGCGTATCCGGTTGCGAGAGCAATCCCGATGCATATGGCGAGAATCGCCAGCACGAAGCTTTCGCGGCTGCGGGTCTTGTCAACGCGTGCCAGAAGGTACGGAAGTACGGCACGGGACAGCACGTAAGTCACGATCACGGCCAGCGCCGCCAGACCCAGGCTGATGCCGGTCTGCTTCAGGACTTCGCCGGGTGTTCCCCCGCCCGCCAAGACCGGAAGCGTAAGCATCATGGGAATGACGCACAGGTCCTGGAACAGCAGCGAGCCTACAATGAAGCGCCCGTGGGGTGCGTCGATTTCGCCCCGGTCGGATAGCCCTCGCAGCACAATGGCCGTACTGGACAGTGAGATGGCGAACGCTACCGGCACGGCTGTCTCGAAAGGCAGCCCCAGGGCCAGAGCTATTCCGATTGTGGCCGCCGATGTCAGCCCTACTTGAAGCGTGCCACCAATCAGCAGCGGTTTGCCGATCTTCAGGAAGCGTGACAACGGGAACTCGAGCCCGATGGTGAACAGCAGCAACACGACACCAACTTCGGCCAGCGTATCGATGGTGTGGATGTCGCCGACTAGCTCCAGCCCGAACGGTCCGCATATGGCACCCGCAACAAGCAGCCCGGTGACGGCCGGCAGGCGCAGCCCGGCCATAAGCAGCGAGGCAATGACGCCGGCACCCAGGACAATGCCGATGTCCTTGAGAAAGGCGAACTGACCGAGCTCGGATACTGCCAGTGTTTCCATAAGTGTTGTCATATATAGGAAAAGCCCGGACTTTGTGGTCCGGGCTTTGGTTAATTCGGTTGGTTGCTGTCTATTTGCCGGACTTGACGGAGTCCGCGTTCGCGCCGGCCTGCAGCTTTGCTGTGTGGCGTTTCACCTGCGGCTTCTGGAATGGCTCCATATCGGCGCACGTGTAGCGTAGCAAGCTGACGAGTCGCTGGCGCAGATCCTTGCGGTGTACGACCTGATCCAGGAATCCGTGATCGACGAGGAACTCAGACGTCTGGAAGCCCGGTGGAAGCTCCTGGCGCACGGTCTGCGAAATCACGCGTGGCCCGGCGAAACCAAGCAAAGCCTGCGGTTCGGCGATCGTGATATCGCCCAAAGCCGCCCAGCTTGCCATGCTGCCGCCCATGGTGGCGTTGGTCAGCACAGCGATGTAGACGCCGCCCTTGTCTTGCAGGCGTTTGATTGCGGCACTGGTTTTGGCCATCTGGAACAGCGACAGAATCCCTTCTTCCATGCGTGCGCCGCCGCCTGAGCCGGACACGATGATCAGGGGCAGATTGTGGTCGTGGGCGTATTCCGCGCCGCGGGCGATCTTTTCGCCGACGACGCTGCCCATGCTGCCCATGATGAAGTTGGGGTCGATCAGCCCGAAGACGACTTCTTTGTTGCCGATAAAGCCGGTGCCGAACAGGGCGCCTTCTTTGTTGCCGGTCGCCTTCTGTGCCTTCTGAAGCTTCTCTTTGTATGACTTCTTGCCCTTGAAGCCGAGTGGGTCAGTTGACTCCAACTCTTCGAACAATGGCTTGAAGCTGTCGGTGTCCAGCAGGTACTCAATGCGCTGTTGAGCGCTGAGGCGCATGTGAAAGCCGCACTCGGGGCATACGTGGTGGCTTTCCTCCACGACTTTGCGGTAGACCATGCCCTCACAGGAGGGGCACTTCATCCACAGCCCGTCGGGTGCGCCGCGCTTACGTGTTAGAGCCCATCTCATAGGTCGCCTCCCAGGCAACGTGAGCGAAAGTGTGACGATGCTAGCGAGGTGGGTGGGCTGGTCAACATCCTGTTCCGGTCCACTTGCCACCGTTGTCACAACCTGCGTTGGCGTTGAAACTTATGAATAGCATCCCGCAGGAATCTCGCCCCATGTCAGTTAGCACGTACTAGCCAAGCGATGTGAATAACTTTCTGCAACAGTTTTCTGTTCAGTTATTGTTGCCGAACGACATAGCGTCGCTTTCACATTCCAGGATCACGCATCTCGTGCTGCCCTGGAACGCCAAGTTTATCGGACCTTCACGCCAACATGCTCCAGCGCAATTCGAATTTATGCCTGTGAAATCCGGCTCACCCTTGTTGCAATGATAGTTGGAGGTCCACCATGCCCGGCCCAAACGACTACCACAAAGTACTCAAGGATGCAGTCAGCGTTGAAGACCTGAAACGCGCCAAAACCGCCTTCTGGAAGAAGATGCGGACGTTTGCAGGCCGAGTGCCTTTTGCGCGACAGGCGGCCGCTCTCTACTACATGATTCGGGACCCCAAGGTCGAACTGCCGATCAAGGCGACGGCAGTGCTGGCCATTCTGTACTTTATCTCACCCGTTGACATGATTCCGGACGTGATCCCGATTACCGGCTTTCTTGATGATGCCGGCGTGATTGCGACCGCTGTCAGCGTACTTGGTCCCAAGATCGCTCCGTACTTGCAGTTTGCCGACGCATGGATCCAGCGCGGACGCCCCATGAGTGACGACGATGGCGCAAGTGACGAAGAAGTGATCCGTGAGGTGGAGGTCACACAAGGCGTCAGTTAACGATTCCTTGACGCTGAGAGGCTAATGGTCGATTCTCGGGTTTTGCGACCGAGTTTGATGCAGCAATGGAATCCACCCTTAGCCCCAGTCGTCGCTCCCCACCTGCTGCCCCTGAAACCGGTGCGTCGTCCGCTCAATCACAGTCCTTCCTTTCACGAGTTCGCCGCCAACTACTTGCCGTAGACGTCTGTATCGTAGGCTTCCTCGCGATGATGATCGCGTGGGCGTTGCTCGGTATGGTGGTTCCCGCCGCCCGTTTGTACCCCTACGATTCGCGCTACGCGTGGGCGGAGATCCCGGCTTGGACGTTGGTCCTGAAGCTTAGCGGGATTCTTGCGGTGTATCTGATTGCCCAGAGATTCGGCGTCTACTACCACAGAAACTACGCGTCGACGGGCAGAAAGGCACCGCTCTGGTTGGCGAGCGCGAACATCGCCTATGTGTTCATACCGGTTCTGCTGCTGCCGCTCGTCTTCAATCTGCTTGGAGCATTCATTTCAGGTGTGTCCGGCGTGCCGACCATCGAGGCGCATCCTGCCTACGACCCCGGCGCGAACTACGACAGGGCGGCCACGTACTGGGATATCTGGTTGAAGGACCTCGACGTCACCATGACCGGCGTTTACCCGGCCGCGTGGCTGCGGCAGTTTCAAGCGCCCTGGAGTACCGGCCTGATGCTGCTTTGCTACCTCGCTTACTACGTGTCGCCGCTTGTGGCCGTACTGCCCCAGATACTGAAACGCAAGTGGCGAAGAGTACGGCGCATCACCGGCATATACGCCGGCGCGCTGGTAACCACCTACGTCGGGTACATCCTGATACCAGCTACGGGGCCGCGCTTTGAAGGCGGTTTCAAGGCCTGGATGCCGGAGCAGCCGGGCTGGTTCGCAACGGAATTCTGGCAGACGACATTGGACAATGCCGAGGTGATTCGCTGGGACGCGTTTCCATCAGGTCACGTTGCTATCGCGATCGTGGCGTTGGTGCTGGCCTTGCGCCACCACCGTAAAGTCGGGCTTGCTTATCTGCCCTTTGTGATAGGGCTTCCGCTGGCAACGGTGTTTCTTGGGTACCACTATCTGACGGATGTCGTGTTCGGCTTTGTGTTCGCAATCGGTACGTTTTTGGTGCTCGAGCCGGCTGTGCGCTGGTGGGAATCCGCCTGGCATGTTCCTGAGGAAACCGAGAAGCCAGCTCTCTAGCTATTCCGGGCGGTCTACAAAGACGCCGTCTACCATATGAAGATGGCGCTGGGCGCGTTGTGCAATGTGGTCGTCATGCGTGACGATCAGGAACGTCTTGCCCAACTCTTTGTTGAACTGCTCAATCAAGCCGAAGATTTCGTCGGCCGTCTTGCTGTCCAGGTTGCCCGTCGGTTCGTCACAGAAGACAACGGCGGGTTCATTGATCAGCGCACGCGCCAGGGCGACACGCTGGCGCTCACCACCGCTGAGTCGGCTGGGTACATGGGACTGTCGAGCCCCAAGCCCCACGCGGTCAAGCAAGTCGGCCGCCCGTTGCTTCAGCTTCGTTGCCTCGCGCATCCACTTCATGCTGCCTGCACCGATGCGAGCAGGCATCAGCACGTTTTCCAGCGCAGTGAAGTCGGGCAACAGGTGAAAGCTCTGGAAGACAAAGCCGAACTCCCGGTTGCGAACCTTGGCTGCTGCCTCTTCGCCAAGCTTCGTCAGGTTCCGACCGCGGTAGATCACTTCGCCGGCTGTGGGCGTATCAAGCAGCCCCAGCAGGTGCAGCAGCGTCGACTTGCCGGCTCCGGATGAGCCGACAATGCTGGCCATCTCGCCTTCGTATAGCTGGAAGTCCACGCTGCGCAGAACGTGCAACTTGATCTCGCCGCTCTGGAAGTCGCGCGAGAGCTTGTGGCATTCAAGGATGACTTCCCGGTCCGACGGCCCGGCCTCTGCCGTTTCTGTGGCGGTCTGCGCTGGCTCGGATTCCGTTGGTTCGTTCATTCACCAGCCTGCTGCGTTAGGTCTGCGGGTTTGCGTCGTCGTTGTTCCACAACAATGACTGGTACGTTCCACGCCGCCTCAGTTCATCGGTGATTGCCTGATAAATCTGCATCTTTGATTTGCCCCATTGGGGCGCAATCACGCCGCTGTCGCTTACCTCGCCAACCAGACGCTGAATCCAGGTGCTTGGCGGCATGCGCTCAATGCAGTCGGCGGCAAGCTTGATGTGTCGATCAAGGCTGGGTGTCTCGAACGCTCCGTCGGCGTACTGCTGGGCCATGCGAGTGTTTTCGTACACGTACATATGGTGAAACTTCACGCTGTCGGGACGCAGCCGGGCACACTCGTGAATGCTGTCGAGGATCATTTCATCCGTCTCGAAGGGCATCCCGCTCATCATGTGCAGGCAGAGATGCGCATCCGGCGCGTGTTCACGTGTCAACGTCACCGCATCGACCGTTTCCTGGTGTGTGTGGGCACGGTTCACGTAGTCGGCCGTGGCGTCGTGCATCGTCTGCATTCCGTACTCGACGGACACGAATGGGCGTTCGTACTCGGTGCGGCCTTCCTTCAGCTTATGCTGCCAGACTTTAGCGCTGCCATCGGCGTAGCTCTGGATCAGTTGAAGTTTCTCCGCGTCGATGCAGTCGGGGCGCGTGCCGATCGCGATGCCGACAATGTCCGGCGCATTCAGGGCTTCGTCGTATAGCGACTTCAGACGCTCCACTTTGTCGTAGGTGTTCGTGAAGGTCTGGAAGTACGCCAGAAACTTGGACGAGTTAAACCGCTCGCGGTAGAAGGTCTTGCTTTGCTCAATCTGGTCGCTGATGCGGGTTACCCCGGTGCGCAAAGCCGGGCTGAAGCTGACGTTGTCACAGAATGTGCAGCCGCCGGTGGCCTTCGTGCCATCAATGTTCGGGCATGTGAAGCCGGCGTCGATGGTCAATTTGTAGGCAGGCTCGCCAAACCATTGTTTCATCAAACGGCTGAATGGTTTGTAATATGGCTGCTTGGCCAACTCGGATGTCTGCGTCAGGGTCTGCATGCCGGAACTCGTTTCAAAACCGAAAGTCCTGCCGCGGTCGATATCGCGAAGCCTGACTATAGCGTTCCTGCTGCTGTTGGCAGTGGGGGGTACGGGTTGTGCTTCCGTCGGCAACTACAAGGCCGAGCCGGTTCAGCCGGAAGTCCTGCCGGCATACACGCTTGAACTGCAGGTTCGCGGCGAGCCGGAGTACGACGAAGACCGCTATGAGGTAAGCCTCGGCTTCGAGCTGCGGGCGCAGGACGAGTTCGCCTACAACGCCATCGTGCAGGAAATTGTGCAAGAAGTGATCTATGAGCGCTTCGACGGGCGTCAGATTCGTGAGACGCTTGTACTGGTGGAAGCCTTCAAGCTCAGCCGCGTCGGCAAGGACGATGAAGGCAAAGTCGTTTACCGCCTGCCCAGCTTTCAGCGCGACCGACACTACGAGCGTGGCTATCTGTCGGTCGGCCCGATGATCAAGCAGATCGACGTGTGGCGCGTTGTGCGTTTCTACCCCGGGTACGTCAAAGGTGCAGACTGGACTGAGCTTGGCTTTGCGCACCTGCCTCAAAACCGCGAAACAAGCATGGTTACGGATATCCCGGAGAACTTTAACGAGAGTCATCAACGCAGGCACGACATCAAAGGCAACGTCGTGCAGGATGACCGTGACCAGAGCCGCTGGTACAGCATGCGCTACCACTGGTGGCGCGAGCCCACCGGGAACCGCCCGCAAGCCAGATTTACTTTCAATAAGTCTGGGCGGTCCGAGAACGAGCCCGCGTGGCTGTCCGACACGCTCGAAAAAGGCACGCGCACGGCCAGTGCCGGAGAGTAAGCGCTTTATCCTTGCAGCCGTCGCACAACACCATAAAGAAGAAGGTCTGACACAAACCACGACTCGCGAACTACGGTCCTTGAGATATGAACGAAGAATTCCACTACAAGAACGGTGAGCTTTTCTGCGAAGGCGTCCCTGTCCAGCAGATTGCGGCCAAGGTTGGCACTCCCGTCTACATCTACAGCCAGAACCATTTCCTGAAACAACACCAGGCGATTGTGGAAGGCTTCAAAGAAGTCGATCCGCTGGTTTGCTACAGCGTCAAGGCCAACAGCAATCTCGGGTTGCTGCGCGCAATGGCGCTGGCGGGCTCCGGCTTTGATGCGGTCAGCAAGGGTGAAGTCTATCGCGCCCTGCGCGCCGGCGCCGACCCACAGAAGATCGTCTTCGCGGGGGTGGGCAAGCAGCCTGAGGAAATCGACTACGCCCTTGAGCAGGGCATCCTGATGTTCAATGTCGAGTCCGAGGCGGAGCTTGAGACCATCAGCAAGGCGGCCGCCAAACGCAAGTGCGAGGCGCCGATTGCCCTGCGCATCAACCCGGACGTTGATCCCAAGACGCATAAGTACATCAGCACCGGAAAGCGCGAGAACAAGTTCGGCATCGACATCGCTCGCGCCGAGGCGTGCGCCAAACGCATTAAGGAGCTGAAGAACTTGCGACTGCGCGGTCTGCACCTGCATATCGGCAGCCAGATCACCTATGCCGACCGACATGCCGAGGCGATCGACAAGGTCACGCCGTTTATCAACTCACTGAAGAAGCAGGATTTCCCGCTGGAATTCCTGAACGTCGGCGGCGGCTTTGGCATCAGCTACCACCCGGGCGAAGGGCTGCCCATCGGTGACTTCGCGAAGGCGATGGCGCCTAAGATTAAGGCGCTGGGGCTTAAGATGCTGTGCGAGCCGGGGCGTTTCATCAGCGGCAACGGCGGCATCATGCTGACGCAGGTGATCTACGACAAGCCAAGCGGCGACAAGCACTTCCTGATCGTAGACGGCGCTATGAACGACCTGCTGCGCCCGAGTATTTATCAGGCCTTCCATCTGGCGTGGCCGGTCAAGAGCCCCGGGCTGCCCGATGGTGCAGCTTTGGCAAACAACTCGCCGCTGACTGACAAGAATCTTGGCAAAGACGCAGTCACATACGACGTGGTTGGGCCAATCTGTGAGTCAGGCGACTACTTCGCGCTCGGGCGCAAGCTCCCGAAGATGAACGACGGTGAACTGCTGTGCGTGTTCAGTGCCGGGGCCTACGGCTACACCATGGCCAGCAACTACAATACTCGAGGGCGGCCGCCCGAAGTGATCGTGGATGGCGACAAGTACTGGGTTTCGCGTCAGCGTGAGAAACTAGAGGACCTGATCCGTGGCGAGCGCCTCACCCCAAGCGAAACCTTCAGCGCGAAGGCTTGATTCACTTGCGTTGTTGATCAGCCTGACCTGCGCCGACAGCGGGTTGTCGCGGCGCGGCATGCTGGCGCTGTTGCGTTTGCGCCAGTGCCAGCTCGCGATCAAGCATGGCTCGCGCGGAGCATTGGTAAAGATTGAACCGAGTGATGTTCCACCGCTGTTGAACCTCGGAGCCGTCGGGCGGGACTCACCACTGACCGCCGACTTTCACAGCCTTGTCGTTCTGCAATTGATTGCGGATTTTCCCGAACGCGGAACAGAGTTACGCGCCCTGCTGTCTGCTCGGCGCAACGGGCTTGATCTGTCCGCGCTGGCCGGCGCGCTGTGGGATGCCGACGGAGGCGAAGAATTTGAGCGCGCCTCGCGCGATCACGGTCTGGATCAGCACCTGTTGGCTGGAACGCTTTGGGTGGCGCTCAAGCCCCTGTACGAATCTGTGGCATCCGCATTCACGCGTCATGTCACGCCGCCGTCGGGTGGCGATATGTGCCCCGTCTGCGGCGGGCCGGTCTGGGCGCGTTGTGACGGGGAAGTGATTTGCGCAATCTGCGAGTCGCGCTGGAGTCGCGATCTACGCGCGCATAGCTTCCTCGCGGCTGAGGGGCCACAGGCGCGCGGCGTTTCACGCCTGTATGACGCCGCCACAGGCCACCGACTGATTGACCTCGAAACCGCATTGCTTGCACACGCTTTCGACGCAGGTCCGCTGATAGAACTTTTGCAGTTGCTGGACAGCACACACTGAGCCGTATTTGATTGAATGGAAGGCCAGTTCGCCTAGGCGATAGTGTGAGTTCATGCTGAAACCGAATGACATTGATCCGCTGATTGGCAAAACCCGCTGGAAGGCGTGGGCAATGGTTCTGTTGTCAGGCCTGCTGATGACCCTTTCGCAGCCTCCGGCGGACGTGCCCCTGTTGGGGCTGGTGGCCCTCGCGCCGTTGTTTATTGCGCTACCTAGATTGACGCCCCGCGCTTCGTGGCTGGCGGGGTTCGTGGTGGGGATCCCGTATTTCTGGATCGACATGTGGTGGCTGGGGCAGATGGTCACTGACCCCGGAAGTGAATGGATCGTCTTCGCCATGTTCGCTTTCGTCGCCACAGCCATGGCGTGCTATTACGGCGTGTCGGCCATGTGTATCCGCTGGATCCTGACAAGGCGCGCTCGCCAGACTATATGGCTGGTGCCGCTGGTGTGGCTCGGTTTTGAATTCGTGCACGAGTTCAACACCCCAGCGCCTTATCCGTGGCTGCCGATTGGCACGTCGATTGTTGAGTTTACGCCGTTCATTCAGACCGCGGATATCTGGGGCCAGTACGGTCTCAGTGTCGGGCTGGCCCTGACAGCGCTGGGTGTCGCCTCGCTGGTTCATCTCGACGGCGACGCGGGCAAACTGCGCCTGCGCCGTGAGCCGTTTCACAGATTCGTAGTGCCGGGCGTGGCGCTCCTGTTTGTCGTTGCCAGCTGCGTATACGGTTATGTTCGGATTGCGCAGATTGAGTCCAGAGAGGTCGACGATGGCCCGGTCGTGGCAGGCGTTCAGGGAAATCTGTCGCAGGAAGTAAAAGTACGCAATGACCCCAACCGACTTCCGAACGCATTTGTGAAGCAACTGAGCCTGTCGCAGAAAGCCGTCGACAACGATGCCGAACTGATTTGCTGGGCAGAGACCATGTTGTTCTATGGCGCAACCCGCGACGGCCTTACGCGTGGCAGCGAAGATGTAAGCGCGCAGTTCTTTCCGGACGGTGAGCCGGACCCGCAGTTGCTTCGGAGCACGGTCACCGCCGCCAACGGAAGAACGCACAACGTCAGCTACGTTGAGCGCCTTCGTGCGAAGATTGCCTATGACTTCAAAACGCCGGCGTTGATAGGCACGCTGACCAGCATCCCGCCCGAAGATCGCGACGTGCCTTGGAAACAGGACACGTACGACTTGCGGCGATACAACACGGCAATGTTGTTCGACGCCGAGGGTCGCGTCGCTGACAGCTACGACAAGCGCTACCTGGTGCCCGGCGGTGAATACATCCCGATTGAGGAGATGCCGTTCATCCGCAAGATTATCGTCGAGTACGCCGAGGGCCTGCAAGGCTATGCCAGCCGAGTCGAGGCAGGGCGGCGGCTAACGCTGTTTCGAATACCGAGCAAAGCCGAGCGTCTTGAGGGGCGCGACTGGGCATTCACAAGCAGTATCTGTTACGAGTACGCATGGCCTATTTGCTACGTCGAGTTGCACGAGAAACCGGACCGCTATCCGGACTTCCATGTGAACATCAGCAACGAGGGCTGGTTCAAGCAAAGTGCCGAGCTCGACCAGGCGGTTGACCATTGCCGCCTGCGCTGCATCGAATCGCGCGTGCCGATGGTTCGGGCGACGAACACGGGCATCACCTGCAGCATTGACGCCACCGGGCGCGTGCATGAAGTGCTGACCGTCGATGGCAGCGACCGGGAAGTCGAGGGAGTGCTGCTGATGAAGCCGCGCGTGCTGCGCGATGGCGCTCCGACGATCTTCGTTAGTATGGTCGGGCGCGGCCTGGGCTGGCTGTCTCTCGCCGTGATCTTGTGCATAATGCCGTTGATGGTCGCCGGAAGGATCACACAGTTTGTACGCCGACGCCGGGCGAAGGTTGCCGAGAAGCGAGTTACTGCAAAGATTCAGAAATGAAGCTGATGCGTCCCATGCTGATTGTGTTTGCCTTGGCCGCTCTCGCGGTCGTCGGCGTCGCATATGCACAGGACGAGCAACCGAAGCCGCCAGAGACTGCACCAAAGCCGGATGCAGCGGCAGATGAGCCTGACTGGGAACGCCTTGAAAGAGCTCTGCCTTACCTGAGCTCGAGCGTGCCGGAGCACAGCCTGCAGGCCGAGCAACTGATCGAGCGTGGTGCGGAAGCAAACTTCGAAGCGCTGGTTGAGGCTATGCCGAGTCTTCCGCGGCGCGGGCGCGAGGTGCTGCTGCGGCTGCTGGCGAACACGACGCACGATGGTCGTGTGAAGCTGTGTCTGGATGTGCTTTGCGACCGCGAATCTCGCCGCACGGAGCGCACGATTGCTTCTCGCGCGCTGAAGTCGGCCCGTCAGGATGACTTGCTCAAGCTGGTCGAAGCGAGATTGAGTGAGCCAGAGCTTGACGAGTATCGACGAATTCAGTGCTGCACGATACTGGGGACGATTACCAGTGCCCGCGCCCAAGGTCTGGCGGAAGACGTTTTAGCCAAGGCGGGCAAGGACGCGTTGCTGGCCTTTGCGTCCGAAGACGCTGTGCTGCGTTCGACGATTGAAACACAGTTTGGGCAACCCGCGTGGAGTCGCTATCAAGGCCGTCACTCGGCTGCGCCGAAGATGACGTTGCGGGAGTTCCAGACGGCACTCGACGAGTTGGCACTCCCGCGCGCCGCGGATCGCGCCCGCGCCGAGAACAAACTCGGTGGCATGATTGACGGCGACGTGCGCGTGCTGCTTGCTCTGGCGAGAAGTCCGTGGCCAGAACGAGCGGCGTTCGCCCTGAAGCAACTCGAAGATCTGCAGAGTCAGGAACTCCAGTTGGCAACGCAGTCGGTGATGCTCGATCTCGTGATGACGGGTGAGCAGACTATCGCCCTCATGGCGATGGATGTTGCGATCGCCGGCTCGCCGCCTACAGACAGCGAGATGGAAGTACTGCGCCCGGTCATCAGTGTCGACTCCGAGGCCCGACTTGAGGCCATTCTGGAAGGCATGGCACGAGGCAGCGACTTGGCCGATCTGCGGATGCAGCGTCGGCGCCTTGAAGCATCTTTGCGCCCCCTGCTGCAACGTCGCAGCGCGTTCGACCAGGAAGTACGTGTGCTGATTCAGCGGTTCGAGAGTATTCGCGATCAGCTTGAAATGGTTGAAGCGCAATGGGCAGGCGGCTGGCGCCGCGAATTCGAGACCGAGATCCTCGGAACCAAACTGGACTAACAAATGACCGAGCTCCCAGCCTACGGCGTTCCCGATGGCGCCGCCGAGCGTCGAGTCTACGCCAGCGCGATGGCGCAGTCGTTCGGTGGCACGCTGGAAGTCTTTGAGCCGTGGGTCGAGGCGTTTGGCGCTGGCGTACGCGTTCTTCGAGACGACGGCGTGAAGGCCGGGTTGGTGATCTACGAAATGGGGCAGTACTTCGGTGGGCGCAGTATTCCGTGCTGGGGAATTGCCGGTGTGGCGGTGAGCCCGGAACTGCGGTCTAGTGGCTATGCACACAAGCTGATGGCCGAGAATCTGAGAGAGAACTTTGAACAGGGGCCTCCTCTGAGCGCGCTGTATCCGGCCGCGCCGCGCCTTTATCGGAACCTCGGTTGGGAGTTCGCTGGCTCCCGGCATAAGTACACCTATCCGATTGCTACCCTTGCGCGTCTGGACGGCCCCGTTGTCTTGCGACCTGCGACTGCAGATGATGCGGAGTTGCTCAGGGGCTTGTATGCACGGCGCTATCGCAATGAAAATGGCTGCCTGGACCGCAGCGAGAAGATATGGGAGAGGGTCAAGCGAACCCCGAAGGAAAACCCGGTCTTCACCTACGTCGCAGAACACGACGGCGAACCGGTTGGCTACACCACTTACTTCCAGAAACGCGAGGGCGGCAGCTTTCACTTTGACCTCCATGTGAGAGACCTTGTCTGCCTGAACCGGGAAGTTGCCCAAGCGTTCGTCACTTTCTTCGCAGGGCACCGTAGTGTCGCGGACAACCTTCACCTTTACGCGGCACCGGATGACCCGCTGCTGATCGAGTTGCAGCAAACTCAGGAAATCAGACAGACTGAACGCATGGACTGGATGCTGCGGGTCGTACGCGTGAAGGACGCGCTGGAGGCACGAGGCTATTCGTCAGGTGTGACTGCGCACGCTCAAATCAAACTGATCGACGAACTGTTGCCGGAGAATGCGGGCAATTGGGTGCTGAAGCTCGATGCAGGAAAGATGCAGGCGGAAAGAGGCGGTGCAGGCGAGGCGGAGCTTGATGTTCGAGGGCTCGGCGCGCTTTACTCCGGGCGATTCGCACCGGCGCAGTTGCGAGTGGCCGGCCTGCTGCGCGGTGGCGAATCGAGTGATGCGGCGCTATCAGCAATGTTCGCGGGCACAGTGCCCTGGATGCCGGACTACTTCTAGGCTAGTTCACGATAGATGTCGGCATACATCTTCGCGACGCGTTCCGCTGAGTACAGCGCGACATTCTGCTTTCCCAGCTCAATCAACTCTGCTCGGTAGGCCGCGTCAGCGATGATTCGTTGGAACCCTGCGCGGATGCTGCCGGTGTCGTTGGGGTCAACAAAGCATGCGCCGCCGCCGGCCACTTCAGGCATTGATGACAGGTTGGATGTCAGCACAACGCGCCCGGTGGCCTGCGCTTCGAGGATTGGCATGCCAAAGCCTTCGTAAAGGCTGGCAAAGCTGACGATGTCGCAGTCGCGGTAAGCCCGCGCCATCTGTGCCGACGTCAGGTCGTACTCGTTGACGTAGTCGAACTCGCTGAGCGCACGCCTCTGACTATCGGAAAGGCGGCCGATAATGTGCAGGTGGCACGAGATTCCCTTCAACGCATCAAGCGTGCGCTCAATGTTCTTGTGGGGAAGAGTACCAACCAGCAACACGGTCGGTTTAGAGTTGAACTCACGGGCGATGTGCTCAAGAACCTCGCTGACGCAGTCCGGAACGACACGGATCTTGTCCGCATTGCAACCGGTCACCCGAATCAACTCATCTTTGGTTGCCTGCGAGATCGTCGTAACTACATCCGCGCGCATTACGGGCCAATCGAAGTACAGCTTCTTCAGTACTGTTCTTTTAAGACCACGTGAATTTCGCAACGCCACGCAGTCGTGAACGGTCAAAATGGTTCGCTTGCCGTTGAGTGCCAGTGCCAGATAGTGGACATCGCCGGTGATGTGGTTGACGTGTGATGCCACTCGTTTTGCCCAACGCAGGTTGCGCCAGCGTGGTATCAATGCGCGGCTGACGTGCGGGCAGACCTCGGTTCGGATATCAGCCAAAGGCAGCATCTTGCGACGCAGTGTTTGAAACAATTTCTCGATGCTGTGGTAGTCGACGACGGGTTTGCGCTCGAACTGGACTACGTCCAGGACGCGAGTACTCAAAGCCTCCGGCTCAGGCGTTTGAGCCGACGTCAGGCCCATCGTCGCCCCAAGCTTTTCTGCCGACAGGTTCCAGTCGAAGCGTGCGATACTTTGGTCCAAGGCCGATTTGTCAAACTCGCGGAAGCTGTCGTGGTTCGTAAGGGCGGCGGCCCAGTCGACAATGCTATCGCTTTCCGTGAAGCGAACGTTGGGCAGTGCCAGGCGCTGGAATTCCTTGAACGGATTGCTCAGAACCGGCTTGCCTGCCGCGCTGAACTCAATGACATTCAACGCCATCGCATCATGCGTCTGAGGACGCAGATCGTAGGGATGTACCCCGGCGTCACAGGCATGAAAGTACGCGGCGACGCTCGTCGGTGAAACGCTGCCTGCTACGAAGACGCCGTCGGGTTCGCCGTCGCAATACCTGAGCGCCGAGTCACCACCTGGACCGACAATCAGTAGCGCAAGCTCGGGGCGTTTCTTGTGAGCCAGCACGAAGGCACGCACAATGCGTTCCATGCCGTAATAGTCCTGCGTGTGATTCCCGATGAAGCCGAGTACGTAGCGTTCGCCAATGCCGAAGCGCTGACGGATGCCCGCGACCTCCTGACGGGGAACATTACGCATTTCGGCAAGCGGAGCCCCGTTCGGAACGTAGACAGCCTGTCGCCCAGCGAGTCGCTGAACGTAGTCGCATAACTGAAGGCTTGAAGCACTGACGGTATCGGCGCGGCGTATTTGCTCAGCGTGGAACTCGCGTCTTGCCCGACCAACGCGCGTATTTTCCCAGTGGTCGTGAAAGTTGTCGATAACGTCAAAGTGCAATTTGTAGTCACGGTGCACGGAAGGCAGGAAGAAGAACGGCGTACTCAGATAGACTGTGTTGCAGTCGAATCGATTCAGCGTCTTTCTCAACCGGCGTTCATTCCATTCTGCCGCGACTGTGGTGCTCCAGGGGCCGATGCCCGATGCCACGGGCATTTGAAAACGTGTGAGCGGTTCATCCGCCAGAACCCGGAACGGTGTACGGGCCAACTCAAGGCGCAGGCGAAGTTTGTCACCGGGCGTGGGGCGTGGCTGAGTAACAGTGTCACTGCGATCCAGGGCATAGATTCTGGCGTGAGCAGCCAGCCGCTGCGCCAACTCAGTTTCGCGTACCCGGTAGCCTTGCCCAAAGATCATGCGCCCGATCCATAGAACGCCGGGTCTTCCTTCGTGCGATCTTTGCTGGTCGGGTTGGGTCACGTCAGTCGTCTTTCATACCTCGAAGTCTGCGTGTGAGTCGGAGTACCGGGCGTGGCGTCAATGCACGCATCATAGCGCGCCAGCCGCCACCGGAGGTCGGCTTTGAACGGATCGCACCCCACGCATTGTGTAGCGATGCACCGATTGCGCCGTTCTGTTTTGCCAGGCTCGCGAAATGCAGGAAGTGATCAAATTTCATTTGCGACCAGTCGGCGCGCTGGCCGAACTCGCGCTCGAGCAAGCGGAGCCGCATGTCTCCGACGGCGCGGAAACGTGTTCGAGTCAACGAGTCCATGGCATCTGCGTAAGTGAACAGAACCCGTGGAAGCCAGCGCAGTGTGGTCTGCTTGCGCATTCGCAACCAGTAGTCGTAGTCTTCTGCCAGAAAGAGGTCCGGGTCGTACTCGCCGACTTGTCGCGCAACGGACGCGCGGTACATGAAGCAGAGTCCCAGCGTTGAATGCTGCTCAAGGCGCTCCGGCGGCCCGCACTGGAAAGGTCGCTCGCGCCCATCTTCGGAGACGATCCGCATGTCGGCGTAAACAAGTCCTGTGTCCGGATCAATCTCCAGTTCGCGCGCCAGCGCCCTCAGGCAGCCTGGGTGGTGCGTGTCATCGTCGCTGATCCACGTCCAGAACTCGCCCTTTGCCGCAGCGAAGCCTGTGTTGAGCGCGGTCGGCAGCCCACCGTTTTCTCGCGTGATGACATGCAGGCGGTCGTCATCCAGTTCGGTCTCAAGCTTGTTGAGAGTTTCCGCCGTCGTGTCTGTGCTGCCGTCATTGACGACGATTAACTCGAGGTTTGGGTAGTCCTGTGACAGCACCCCCCGAATGGCGGTTTCCAGCCTGTGAGCGCGATTGTAGGTCGGCAGGACAACGCTCAGTAGCGGCCAGTTGTGAGGGAGTAACGTAGTGTACACGCCGTCCAGTCGTCGTTGAATCGCTGTCGCATCGAAGCGTTCACTTGACGACCGTGCCGGGGCGGAAAGGCGTCGGTAGGTCGCGGGTTCCGCAAACCTGCGCACAGCATCATCGAGTTTGCTCGGCTCTTCGAACAGCACGGCGTCCCAGCCGTCCGTAAGTACTTCCTGCAAAGCCGAGTGGTTCGGTGCGATGCAAGGTGTGCCGCATGCGAGCGCCTGACTTGCGCGTTTTGCCGACAAGACATGCGCTGACGGGATCAGCAGACCGTCAGCCCTGCGCAGCCATGAGGCCAGTTCCTCATCCGTGCAGTGGAGGAGAACCCGAACATGTTGGCCAGCCACGACAGTGGCATTACCCACGACTACGAGGATGAGATTCGGGTGCTGTTGCGTTGCCTTGAGGCATGCTGCGGAAGCACTCTTGATGTCTCCCTGACTGCAGCCTTCGGAAACCAGTAACAAGACCGGGCTGCCCGGCTCTTCGTTGATGCTCTCCCCGTCGGGCCTGAACAAATCTCGGTCGACAGCCGCGTGAACCGTGACGACGCGCGCTGGGTCGGCGCCGTTTTCGATACAACGCTGAGCGAGGAATTCACTGGCAGCAACCACGCAGCCTGCTTCGCTCAAACCATCCAGGACGACGTCCCGGGTATCATTCACGTGGATCACGACGGGGACGTCCAGAGATGCCCCGATCTTCAGTGCCGCATCGGCGTACGTGCCGGGGTTGTTGCAGCGAATGCAGTCTGAGTTGAAGTCGGTGCCCGACTTGAGGAACTCGTCGGCATCCTCGGTTTCGATACGCTTCACTTCATTGAAAACGGCAGTCGTGCATTCCGTCGTACCCCGCCCGTCGCCAATGACGAGCAGCCTGTATGTCGCAGAACTTGAAGACTCTTCGCTCATGGCTGCGGCACTTCGGACTGATGGACGACTCTCCAGCTTTGTGGAAGCTCAATCAGGCTGCTGAATTCGCTCTCGGGTGGGCGCAGTATCTCGAAGCGCAGGGCGTCATCGCGACGGATCGCGGCCGCAAAGTCCCCTGAGCCCTTTACTGCCGCGCGCACGTTGTACATGCCGACGGGAAGCTGCAACGACTTCAGGTCAACATCGACGTGTCCGCTTCCACGAATTGTCTGATCGCGAAACGATGCGCCGCTGGACAACTGTGCCAGTTGCCCGCCGGGCGTCTGGATCGGAAAGCGTGGGTCGTTGTGCATGAGTTCCAGCGTGACAACAGGCCCGACAACCGGCTCGGCCAGACGGTAGTGCACACGGAAAGTTGCCGTGTCTCCGGCCCTCAACTCATGCGTGGGATTGTCATTGTTCAGAAGCTGTACCCGCGAGATACCAACCGCGAGGTCGTCGGCATTGTCGCCACTTGTCATGAGCTTGGCCTGATCACTCATGTAGCGATCAATGACTGGTCTTGGCGCATCCAGCATTATCGGGTTGCCTTCGTTCAGGTACAGCACCCGGCTGGCACTCTCAAGTACGTGCATCTGATGGCTGACCATGACGATGGTGCAGCCTTTCTTGCGGGTGCGTTCGATCCAGTCGTAGCAACGAGCCTGAAACGAGGCGTCGCCAACGGCCAACACTTCATCAACCAGCAGCACATCAGGCTCGGCGTGAGCCGCGATGGCAAAGGCCAGCCGGGCGTACATGCCGCTGCTGTAATTCTTGACCGGCATGTCGGCGAATTCACCAAGCTCGGCAAACTCAATGATGCTGGCGTACTTCTGGCGAATCTCTTTTTGCTTCATGCCGAGGATCGAGCCGTTGATGAATACATTCTCTCGTCCGCTCAGCATGGGGTGGAAGCCGGCGCCGAGTTCGATGAGACCCGTGACGCGGCCGTTCACGATTACTTGCCCGCGATCGGGGCGAAATATCCGGAACAGCAGTTTCAGCACACTGCTTTTGCCTGCCCCGTTCGGGCCGATGATGCCGAGGGTCTCACCGGGGATCAGTTGAAAGTTCAGGTTCTGCAACGCCCAGAAATCGTGCTCGGACAGACCATCCTGGCGCCCTTGCAGAATGCGTTTTGGAATCGTGTAAAGAAGCTCGGCGAACGTGGAGACCTGGGCCCGCCGGGTCAGGCGTTTCCAAACTGACTGAAACTGGACTGATGGCTGAGTGCTCATGCCAGTTCCCCGAATCGGCCTTCGAGCTTTCGGAACATCAGCCAGCCGACGATCAGAAGGAACAGGCTGATGCCTGCTGCCGTCAGAAACTGAGGTTCCAACGTAACTTGATTGCCGACCAGCAACCCACGGTAGGTGTTGAGAATGGGCGTGATTGGATTGATCCAGCTGAGCGTCAGCAGCCAGCCTTCCTGGGGCAACGGGTACACCACGGCACTGCCGAACATCCAAACCATGATCACAACCTGAAGCACGTACTGCACGTCCCGGTAAAGCAGGTTGGCGGCCGCAATGATGAATGCCAGACCGACACCAAAGGCGATCTGTACCAATAGAACTACCGGAACCAGCCACGCGCCGGGGCCGGGGGCAATGCCGTACCAGGCCATCAATGCGCCCAGCACTGTTGCGGCGATCGCGAAGTCAAACAAGGCGGCCGCGACGCGGGCAAGCGGCAGGGCTTCTCTGGCAAAGTACACTTTGGTGACGAGGCTGCGGTTGTCGGTCAGGCTCCGGGCGCTGCCGGTCAGGATGGCGGCGTGCAACTGCCACGGCAGCAGCCCGATGTATGCAAAGATCGGGTATGGAACGTCGCCGGTGTCCAGCGGTGCGACCTGAGAAAACACCATAGTGAAGATCAGCATCAGCCCGACTGGTAGCGCCAAGGCCCAGCCGGCGCCGAGCAACGTGTACTTGTAGCGAGAGCGGATTTCGCGCTGCGCGAGTACCGCAATCAACTCGCGGTAGCTGAATAGTTCACGCAGATCTTGGACGACCTTCATATCAAGAAGATACGGACGATTGACGCAAGTGCACGTGGCTGCTTGATATCGTCATCCACGCCAGAACCACGTGTCGACTTCTGCCCCGCCTTCTTGCGTCAGCTCCGCCCTGTATGCCGGGTTGTTGTCGCCGGTGTAGCCGCCGACAAGCACCATTCGATGTGCCACCGAGTCCCAGATGCATGCGTGACCCCAGCGCGACTGTGGCGCAGGTCCTGCCGGGCTGATCTGTGTCCATGTATTCGTGGCTAGGTCGAGCGAAAAGAACTGGTCGGTCGAGACGGGGTTGCTGCCGCCGTAAAGCAGCATACGTCCCGTGTCAGGGTCGAGCACCGTCGTGTGGAAGTTGGTGCCAGCTGGCGTAGGACCGCTCGGGGTGAGCTGGCTCCATGTCATCGTATTGAGGTCGAGTTCCCACGTGTCGTTGAAGTAGGTGTAGCCATCTGTTCCGCCATGGATGATCATGCGGTTGCGTCCGCCAAGCCCGTCATAGATGGCGCTGTGCGCCTCACGAATGGTGGGCGGCGTGCCGGAGGTGGATACAGCCGTCCAGGTCAGCGTGTTGAGATCGAGTTGGTAGACATCGTTTAGACGGTTCTGCCAGAAGTTGCGTCCACCCATCACCAGCATGTGCCCCGCGCCATCGATGACTGCGGTATGCAAGAATCTATCATACGGGTTGTTCACAACAGTCGGGTTGAGCTTGATCCACTGTTCGTTGCCCGGGTCAAGTTCCAGCGCCCACAGGTCAAGCTTCGACGAGCCGGGAAGCGCTGACGCGCGTCCACCATAAAGAAGCATGCGTGGCGGCGATGAGCTACCATCATAGACGAATGACGCGCCCATCAACGGACCCGGTGATTGGCCTGTCGCGGCAAGCTGTGACCAGGTCGGTGACACCGAATCCAGGTCGAGTTGCCACAGCCCGCCGCTTGGTGCGCCGTCGATGACACCGCCGTAGGCGATCATGCGTCGCCCGACTGGGTCAAACGCCGTCTGGCTGTAGGTCAGGTTGACCGGCTTGTCCGTAAACGCAATCGGTACGAGCGGCGGCGCACCCAGATCGATCTCGTAAGTGTCTTTGGTGTACTTGTAGTTATAGCCGCCGGTGCCGAAGACGAGTTTTCCGGCACTGTCGAGCGCGCCGACCGGATCAATGCGTCCGGTGTGCAGCAGGAACGTACCGACGCGGCTCCATGCGGCCGTCACGCCGGTCAAGTCCAGATGCCAGAAATCGCCAAGCAGTGAGCCGTTCAAGTCGCCGCAGCCCATGTAGACGTTGCGACCGTCACTCGTCGGTGAACTGGAGAAACGCCAGCGCTGAATCGGAATCGTGGGCTGGCCAGAGCTGATGTCGGTCCAGGTGGGTGAGCCGCCGAGACTCAGTGCCCAGACGTCGTTGCGGACGCCACCCGAGTCGCCACAGAAGACGACGAGACGGTCATGGAACGAATCGTAAACGCTGCCGTGGCCCCTTCGGTTCACTGGTGGTACGCCCCCCGGTGTCAACTGGTTCCAGACAGGCGCAGCCAAATTCAGAGACCAGACATCGCCGAGAATGGTTCCGTCGTCGCCGCCGTAGATCATCAGGTTGTTGCGACTCGAGTCGTATGCTGCGGAAGCGAACCTGCGCTGGCTTGGACCGCTGTTGCCGATGATGAACGACCACGTCGGCGTGCCGGCAACCGGTAGATCGAGTACCCAGACGTCGTTCATGTTGCCGCCGGCACCTTCGCCACCGAAAAGGATCAGGCGGTTGTTTACGAAATCAAAGGTGTGGGCCGCGAAAGCGCGCGCCGAAGGCGACGGTCCATTGGCCGCGAGAGGCACCCAGGTGCTGCTGCCAGTGCGATCAAGCATCCAGAGATCGGACAGCACGTTGCCGTCGGTGCGACCGCCGAACATCACGATTCGGTTGTTGTTGAAGTCGTTGCAGATCACTGCGCCGGAGCGCGGAGGCAACCCGGCACTGACCGGTCGTGCATCCGGCGGCGCCTGCCACGCGATCGGCGCGGTAAGCTTCAAGACGCCGATGCGGTTGTTCTTCTCGTTGTCAGAGTTCCGCCCACCCAGGATGACCATTTGTTGCCGGGTGTTGTCGTAGACGGCGCTGTGCCAGTAGCGCCCGGCCGAGTTCGGCTCGCTGGGTAACTGGTTCCAGGTACCGAGGGCAATGTCGTAGCTCCAGGTATCGTTCAGCGACGCCATCGGGCTGAAGTAATTGCGTCCGCCGTGAATGACCATTGCATGCGCAACCGGGTCATACACGGCCGTTGGGTAGCGTCTCGCTGTTGGCCCGCCGATGACCGTCAGGTTCGTCCATGTAGGCGTGGCGCTGAAGTCGAGCTTCCAGATCTGCGCATCGAGTGCGCGGAAGACATACATTTCGCTGTTGATCGGATCGAACACCGAGCAGTGTGCGATCGAGCCGCCGGCGGGCGTTCCGGTTGTTGTCAGTGCGCCAGCGCCCCAGTTCTCTGACCCCGGAGTCAGGTCGAGCACCCACGTGTCATCGAGAAGCTTCCCCGCGTTGTAGCCACCGTAAAGAATGGCGCGTTGGTTTGCGGTGTCCATCACCAGTGTCCCGTCGGTGCGTACCTCCGGCAGCGGTGCTGCGCTGGCAATGGCAGTCCACGACTCAACGCCGGCCGTCAGGTCCAGTGCCCAGGTATCGTTGACGACCCCGGTGTTGGTCTCACCGCCGAACACGATCATACGGTTGTTGACTGAAT
>JAGQRE010000209.1 GCA_020425695.1 Planctomycetota bacterium | reverse complement strand
CGACGCGCTGACCTACACCCAGAAGACCTACAAGCCGCGCGTCATCGTTGACATGGCCACGCTGACCGGCGCACAGGTCGTCGCCCTCGGCGGCAAGGTCGTCGGCATCATGAGCAACGACGACAAGGTCGCGCAGCAGCTGCACGATTCATTCCAGGCTGTCGGTGAAAACGGCTGGCGCCTGCCGCTGGACGAGTTCTATGACAAGCAACTCGATACGCCGATTGCCGACATGAAGAACATCGGCGGCAACCCGGGCACCATCACGGCCGGTCTGTTCCTGCAGCGTTTCATTGATGATGGACAGAAGTGGGCCCACCTCGACATCGCGGGCCCTGCCATGAACGACGGCGAAGGCTGGCGCCTGTGGGCCGCCAAGAGCGCAACCGGCAGCCCGGTGCGTTCGCTGGTTCAGTTCGCTGAGACGTACAAGTAGTTCGTGAATCGTGGTTCGAAGGCCCGGCTAACGCCGGGCCTTTTTCGTTAACCGAGCAAATGGCAGGCGGCTGTCTTGATCACGGCCACGGCCTGTGTGTCTTTGTCGAGTCCGAGTTCAGCGGCGGCGCCGGGCGTGATTCGCGCCAACAGATCCGTGGCGCCGATTCGCAGGTTCACCAGCACTTCGTGGTCCATGGCGTCTATCTGCGTGACGCGGCAAGGCAGCGCATTGCGGGCCGAGAGACCGGCCGGGCTCTCGAGGCACAGCATGATCTCATCCGCATACAGCCCAACACTCACCTGCTGCCCTGCTTCCGCAGCGCACAAAGGCGCGGCAAGATCGTGCCCGCCAAGATCGAGCAGCGTCACGCCGCCTTCTTCATCGTGCCGCACGACGTTAAGGCGCAGCAGATTGTCCACGCCGACAAGATTCGCCACACCGATTGCACGCGGCTTTGAAAGCACCTGCACGGGCGGCCCCTGGGCAACCAGCTTGCCTTCGCTCAGTACGATGCAGTCGTCGGCCAGAGCCATCAACTCGCCGGCCTTGTGGGTCACAAACAACATTGCGACGCTCAGTGAACGCTTAACCTCAAGCAACAGAGCCAGCACTTCGCGCGCGAGCTCGGCGTCAAGCGCACTTGTCGGCTCGTCCAGCAGCAGCATCTCGGGTTTGCTGAGCAGTGCGCGCCCGAGTGCGACGCGCTGCTTCTCCCCGCCGCTGAGATTGCCCGGGTTACGCTGAAGCAGCGGCTTCAGGCGCAGCACGTCGATGATCTTCCAGCCGCTGTCACTTTCCAGTGCGTCTGCAGCGCCAGGAGCATAGGTCAGGTTGGCGCGCGTACTCAGGTGCGGGAACAGCAGCGGGTCCTGCGTAACGATGGCCAGCTTGCGGCGCTCGGGCGGTGTCCACGTCCCGCCCGGCCGGTTACAGACCACTCTCGTGTTCACAGCAATCTTCGCGTCGCGCGGCTTGATCAGTCCGGCCACGCAATTCAGCAGAGTCGTCTTACCGCTGCCGGAGGCCCCGAATACACCAACCACCGGCCCCGCCGACTCAAACTTCACATCGAGCGTAAACCCCCGGAAGGCATGATGGACTCTAGCTTCGATACTCATCGCCCGGCCTTCGCTCGTTGCCTGCGCGCCAGCCAGCCGGCTGCCAGCAGGGCCGCCAGCGACATCGCGACGCTGACCGCGACCAGGCGCATCACGCCGGCCTCGCCGTCCGTTGAATTCATCAGCGTGTAGACAGCCACGGGGATCGTCCGCGTTTCGCCTTCAATGTTGCCGGCCAGCACGATCGTCGCGCCGAACTCGCCCAACGCACGCGCGAAGCTAAGCACTGCCCCACCGATCACACCCGGCAACGCCAGCGGTAGCGTCACCCGCAGGAATGTCGAAAGCCGCCCGCGACCAAGGCTACGCGAAACCATCTCCAGCTTCGGGTCAACACCCAGCACTGACAGACGGATACCTTCAACCATCAACGGAAAGCCGACTACCGCCGCAGCAATCACACAGGCACCGGTTGTGTAGGCGATGCGACCGCCGGTGACGGCCTCCCACGCGCTACCCAGCGGGCCACTTCGACCAACCAACGCCAGCAACAGAAACCCCGTGACGACCGGCGGCAGCACCAGCGGCAACATCACCGTTCCTTGCAGCAACGCGCGCAGGGGTGATCGCCAGCGGGCCAGCAACCAGCCCAGCAGGATGCCGGGTACGATTGATACAGCCACGCTCCAGCCCGCTACCAGGGCTGAAAGACGCACGACTTCAATTTCGGGTTCAGTCAACACTATTGCTCTACAAACCCCAGCTTCGCGAACCGGTCCTGGACCTCGGCGGTCTGAAGGTAAATCAGAAAGCTGCGCGCGGCCTCTGGCGCATTGGCCTGCTTCAACTGCGCAGCGTAGTACTCAATCGGATCGTGCAGGTCGCCATCAACCACGAAGGCAACTCTCAGCGTTTCGGCAAACTGGTACGCGTCGCTCGCATAGACAAATCCCGCCGGCGCGTTGCCCGACTCGACTGCGTTTACCACGGAACGCACGTCTTTCTGACCCACAAACCGCTCACGCAGACGGTCGAACACGCCAGACTTACGCATTGCCTGACGGGTGTAGTCGCCAACCGGCACGCCGTCATAGCCGACAGCAATCAAGTCCGCTGCGCCCGCCAGGGCCTCAAAGCTGTCGGCTTCCGTGTCGCCGTCCTTGGCTACGACACAAACCAGACGGTTGCGGGCGATTACTACGGGCTCACCAAGCAGCAAGTGCCGGTCCTTCAGATAGTCAACCCATTTTCGGCTGGCTGAGATGTAGATGTCTGCGGGCGCGCCGTCGGCGATCTGCTTCGCCAGCGTGCTTGACGCGCCGAAGTCGGTGTCGACATCCCGGCCGGTCATAGCGCCGTACTTCTCAGCCATGGGGCCGATGGCATCCGTCATGCTCGCCGCGCTGGCTATGCGCAGGCGCGGCTCGGACGGGTGATTGCTGCACGCGGCAACCAGAAGCACCACTAGAATCAGTATCTTGGTTCGCATACCCAGATGATGAACCTAACGACTGTGCTTTGCCAGCCCTACGCGCTTTTCGCCACGGTTGCTATGCTTCGGCCCATGAAGGTTTCAACACTGGTTGACTTCTTTGATCGCCTGTACCCCTTCGCGCTGGCCGAAGACTGGGACAACGTCGGCTTGATCGTCGGTGACAGCAAGGCCGAGGTCACGGGTGTCAGCTTCTGCCTTGACGTCACCCACGACGTTCTGGACGAAGCCATCGAAGCCGGCTGCAACGTTGTTGTCACCCACCACCCGGTGATCTTCCGGTCCATCAAACGGTTGAACTCCGCCGAGTTGCAGGGCGGGTTGGTCGCCAAGGCCTTCCAGAACGGCGTCAGCCTGATCGCCCTGCATACCAATCTGGATTCGGCCATCGGTGGTCTGAACGACACGCTGTGCGAGCTGCTCG
>JAGQRE010000208.1 GCA_020425695.1 Planctomycetota bacterium | reverse complement strand
TACGGTGCGCCAGCAGTAGTGTCCGCCGAGCCGGTCTGAGATCGACCCCAATTGTTCTCGACAGCACCTGGGGTTGAATAAGTTGGGGGAGCGGCCCGCGACGCCCTTCCCAAATGGCGTGCGGTCGACCGCTACAATAGATTTCTGCATACAGAATGAATCCTTCAATACGCACGGCCTACTGAAGAGGTTCTGTCTAGGCGCCTCGTAAACCGGCAGAAGGTCTACCATAACCGCGCGGCGACGATTGACTGTCCATTTAAGGGCCACGTGATTCGCCACGCAAGTCCACGGCGTTGTTCAACAGCCTTCTTGTATTACTCCGTTAACTGATCTTGGCTGTTTTCTGAGAGTCGGCCAAGATCGGTTTTATGGACGCCCGGAAGCTGACGAAGTTGCGGAAGGATCTGTCGGCGTTCCTGGACGCCGTGGTCGGGACGCTGGATCATCCTCGTCGGCGGCGGTGGTGCGAGGCGTACGTCCGAGGCGTGCTGTTGGACGGCCAGCGCAAGAGCGTCGAGCCGATGGCGAAGCGGCTGCAGGCGATCGACCAGAGCGACGCGGACTACGAACAGTCGTTGCAGCAATTCGTCAATCAGAGCCCTTGGGACGAGCAAGCCGTGCTGGATGGCTTGCAGACTTGGATCGCCCGGCAGTTCGGCACGGACGGCTGCTTGATCATCGACGACACCGGCTTTCCCAAGCAGGGAACGCGGTCGGTCGGGGTGGCTCGGCAATATACGGGGACGCTGGGGAAGGTCGCCAGCTGTCAGGTCGCCGTCACGTTGCAGTTCGCCACGGACCGTGACGTCGTGGGGCTGGACGCTCGGCTGTACCTGCCGGAAGCTTGGACCAACGACCGCCCGCGGTGCGAGCGGGTCGGCGTCCCGGGCGACGTGGAATACGAACCGAAATGGAAGCTGGCGCTGGCGATGCTCCGCCGCGCCGGCGAACACGGCTTCCGCGTCCCGGTCCTGGCCGACAGCCTGTTCGGCACGGTGACGGCGTTTCGCGAGCAATTGGCCGCCGACGGCTGGACCTACTGCGTCGGGATCGACTCGACGCTGAAGGTGATCGCGGCCGACGCCGATTTGGGAGCCGTTCCCAAGCCCTCGGGGCGCGGACGCCCGCCAAGTCGACCCCGCAAGGTTCGCGCCGGGGCGAAGTCCCCCTCGGTGAAACAGTGGGCGAGCGAGCATGCACACGACTTCCGCAAGGTCGCCTGGCGGCAGGGAACCAAGGGGAAGATGTCCAGTCGCTTCGCCGCCTGGCGGGTGCGCCCGGCGCACAAGCTGTCGGCCGGCCGGGAACCGCTGGGCGCCTGTTGGCTCTTGGTCGAATGGCCCCAGGACGAGCCGCAGCCGACGAAGTACTTTTTCAGCAACCTGCTCCCGGGAACAAGTCTCAGACGGTTGATCGCGACCGCCAAGAGTCGCTGGTGGATCGAACACAGCTACCGCGAACTCAAAGACGAGTTGGGGCTCGATCATTTCGAAGGCCGTTCGTGGCGCGGCTGGCATCATCACGTCGTATTAGTCCTGTTGGCTTACGCCTTCCTGCAACACGTCCGACGTCGTTCGCCAAAAAAGGGGCGCGCCTGACGCTGCCATTGCTGCGACAGCAACTGCAACAACTTCTCGCTTGCTGGTGCGGTCGTTGCCCGCTCTGCGAACAACGCGTCCCTGAACTCGCAGAATTCCAACCGCCATAGTTAACGGAGTAATACTTGGTAGTTAGAATGGAATCTCCGCTTCCGAATCAGCCGCAGTTTCTGGCGCAACCGTGCCGGCATTTTCAAAAACGCCGAGTACTCGGGCAGCGATTCGCAGCAACTGGTCGTACGTAATGATCTCGATTCCGTGAAGATGAGCATTCAGGTTGCGAAGGGCAGTGAGCTGCCCAGGATCACCATCGCGCCCCACGATGGCCCGCGCACGAATCTTCAGTGTATCGACCTTATCTTTCGCGATGATCGAGTCACGATTTCGTTCGACCTCTTCAATGTATCTAACAACTTGCCCGATGACTGGCGAGAGTTTTGACGACGGGTAATAACTATCGTGCGACGCATCGTGGATGAATAGCGGCTCGTTGAACGCGGTCTTGATCTCGACAATTTCGAGGTATCCGTCGACAGTTCTGCGCAACATGTAATCCAAGTTGTCGTCGCGCGTCCACGTTCGACGCGAAAGCAATTCACTGTATTCGCTCCCAAACATCCACGGATTCTCCGAGAGATGTTTTTGAAACGCTCCTTCAAGCGTTTTAGGGCTCCCGACGAGTTCTTCGAGCTTCGTATAAGCTTCTCGATATTCGACGAAACGCGAAGCAGTTGCTATGTGCTTAAGAGTTTCCGGACTGCTTTCTTCAAACGCCGCGACAAAGTCCGCAGCCATCGAAGATGCCTCGCCAAGCTGGTGAAATATTGTTCGTATCAGCTGAATCTTGTCCGAGGTCGCGAGATTTGGCAGCGCACCGAGCAAAGAGTCCAGTTGTCGATAGTCATCAGATCGAATGAGGTGCAGCTCGCCGCGCTGATCAGCGAGTGTTCCTTGCTTGAGGGCGTGTAAGAACGTGTAGAGTCGGTCAATCTCGTCCGGCGATTCGCCCTCGAGCCGAACCGAACGTTCTGGTTTTGTGAACCATCCTTGGGTTTTCTTGCGAACAATGTGGTCAATCTTTAGCGAATGGTGATGAATCTCGCCGGTCTTCGGGTTGATAATTTCGAGCAGAGTTGCAATTCGGAACGTCTGCGGTCCATCTTTGAGCACAACCTGACTGATGTTGCCAACGTTCGGGTTCGAGTAGGCCTCGCGGATACGAACCTGTACGTCGTCGAGTGTGGCATCCGCAGGCAGTGACATAGAGAACATCCCGGCTGCGGGATTTGCTATTAGAAGGAAAGCACTTGTATATTCCATCTTTACGCAGCGTTACTCAGGATACCCCCCTGCCTCTGGACGGTCCAGACAACTTGTGTTGAAGGGAAACTCCGACGCATATCAGACGCCGGTCGTAGATCGTACAACTCTGACGCGGCACACACGACGGACCACTGCTACTCGCCACGCAACGCGGTGCGCGGTTCGGCGTCCTTTCCGCGGCCGAGGGAAATCCGCTCGCTGCTGCGCACATGGCCCTCCTCAGCCGTGGCGCCGCCGATTACCACCAGAGTTGGTTCTCACCGGCCGGGTGCCATGCCCACACCTGTCCTCAGGGGTGGGCATGCTTGACGACGGGGCCGCATTCATGGCCACGGCGGAAGACCTTCGTGACCATGGCACCCAATTCACATTGATCTGTCTCTGGCTGCCGCGTTACCTGTCGACGGCCGTGGTCAGTGGATTTGCCGCCGGGACGAGATTGATCCGCTCGCTGCTGCGCACATGGCCCTCCTCAGCCGTGGCGCCGCCGATTACCAGCAG
>JAGQRE010000207.1 GCA_020425695.1 Planctomycetota bacterium | reverse complement strand
GCCGTCAACGTGCAGGCCATGGTCTACGGCAACCTGAACGACAACAGCGCAACCGGCGTCGGATTCACGCGCGACCCATCAACCGGCGAGAACGAGTTCTTCTGCGATGTCCTGTTCAACGCACAGGGCGAAGACGTCGTCGCCGGCACCCGCACGCCGGACGACTTCAAGCATTTTGAGCAACGCATGCCGCAAATCGCCGCCGAGCTGCTGGACGTGCGCGCCAAGCTTGAACAGCACTACGGCGACATGCAGGACATCGAGTTCACCATCGAGGACGGCAAGCTGTTCCTGCTGCAAACCCGCAACGGCAAGCGCACCGCACGCGCCGCCCTGCGCATCGCCATCAGCATGGTCGAAGAGAATCTGCTGACACGCGAGCAGGCACTGGCCAAGATTGACGCGTCAAGCCTGAACCAGTTGCTGCACCCGACCTTCGACCCGAAGGCCAACGTCAGCCCGATCGCAACGGGCATCCCCGCCAGCCCCGGCGCCGCCAAGGGGCGCGCCGTCTTTGCGCCCGAAACCGCCGAGCTATGGGCGCGCAAAGGCGAGACCGTCATTCTCGTGCGCGAAGAAACCAGCCCCGAAGACATCAAGGGCATGGCCGCGGCGCAGGGCATCCTGACCGCCCGCGGCGGGCGTACCAGCCACGCAGCCGTGGTCGCGCGCCAGATGGGCAAGACCTGCATCGCCGGTTGCAGCAGCATCGAGATTGACGAAGGCGAACGGTTGTTCACAGCCGATGGCGCGACCGTGCGCGAAGGCGACTTCATCAGCCTGAACGGAAGCACCGGCGAAGTGATGATCGGCGATGTGCCGACCGTGCCGCCTGAGTTGTCGGGCGATTTTGAAACGATCATGAAGTGGGCCGACGAGTTCCGCACCATGGGCGTACGCGCCAACGCTGACACGCCGCTGGATGCACAGAAGGCGCGCGAGTTCGGGGCGGAAGGCATCGGGCTGTGCCGCACCGAGCACATGTTCTTCGACGCCACGCGCATCAACCGCATGCGCGAGATGATCGTCGCCGGGACCCTTGAGCAGAAGCAGGACGCGCTCGCCAAGCTGTTGCCCATGCAGCGCGAAGACTTCATCGGGCTGTTCCGTGAAATGAACGGGCTGCCGGTCACGATCCGTTTGCTTGACCCGCCACTGCACGAGTTCCTGCCACAGGACCCGAACATCCAGCAAGTCCTCGCCGACGAGCTGGAAGTGCCCGTGCGCGTCGTGCGCGAGAAAGTTGAGGCGCTGCACGAAGTCAACCCGATGCTCGGGCTGCGCGGCTGCCGCCTAGGGCTGACGCAACCGCTGATCTACGACATGCAGGTGCAGGCGATCATCGAGGCCGTCCGCGAAAGCACCGAGCAGGGCGTGGTCGTTCACGCCGAAATCATGATCCCGCTGGTCGGCACCGTCGACGAGTTGCGCCCGCTGCGACGCCGCATCGAGGCACAACTGGAACGCTACAACCTGATGAACGGGACAGACGTGCAGGTCAGCATCGGCACCATGATTGAAGTACCACGCGCCGCGCTCACGGCCGACAAGGTCGCCACCGAGGCCGACTTCTTCAGCTTCGGCAAGGCACCAACGACCTGACGCAGATGACGCTCGGTGTTTCCCGCGACGACGCCGAGCAAAGCTTCCTGACCGAGTACGTGGTGAAGGGCATTTTCCCCACGGACCCGTTCGCGACCATCGATGCCGAAGGTGTCGGGCGCCTGGTTGAAATGGGAGTGAAGCTGGGTCGCAGCACCCGCGCCGATTTGAAATGCGGTATCTGCGGCGAGCACGGCGGCGACCCGGAAAGCATCCAGTTCTGCCAGAAGGCCGGGCTCGACTACGTAAGCTGCAGCCCCTACCGGGTACCCATAGCCAGACTGGCCGCCGCCCAGGCCGCAATCAGGTCCGCCAACCAGTAGGGTTCGCGCCTATCGCAGACTGCGGTTAACCACGAAGCACCACCAAGCGGCACGAAGAACTGCGAAGGGGTCAGACCCTGTTTTCGCAGCGTCAGCACACACAGATCCAATCCCCATCCAAACGAAAACAGGGTCTGACCCCCTCTGGGTCGAGCGGCAATGACCAGCCGCCAAGAGGCCAAGCAAGCCAAGAACTGCAAAAGCTAGCCACGGAGAACACGGAGTTGTTTTTCTCTGTGTGCTCTGTGAATTCTGTGGACCGCCTTTGCTTGGGCTGTTGCCCTTCTTCGTGGCTTAGTGGCTTCGTGTGATGCCGCCTTTTGTGGTTCATGACACGCACGCCGGCTGAAAAGGGTTCAGGCACCTTCGGAGCCAGACCCCTTTTCGCCTCGGCAGTTCTTGGCCTGCTTGGCGTCTTGGCGGCTGGGTTTTTCCTCTCGCAAAGTTCGCCATGCCCGCCATTAACTACTTGGCGGCTCTGCGCCTTGGCGTGAGGCTCGGGTTTAGCCACGGAGAACACGGAGTTTCACGGAGCTGTTTTTCTCCGTGCTTCTCCGTGTACTCCGTGGCTGGCTTTTGTTTCTACGGCGGCGACTTGTTCCAGACTTCTTTCTCGAGTCGTTCTTTCAACTCGGTCAAAGTTCGCGCCCCGCGGTTGCTCCAGCATCTTGACCAGTTCTCGGGGGTCTTGAGTTTTTCGATTCGCTCACCCGTGTCCAAGATCCCTTCAGGCCAATCGACTGGCGGCGTTTCCTCGAGCAGCCTTCGGTAGATCTCCGGGTGCGAGCTGTGAATCAAACCGTTCGCCGCGAGCACCCGTTGCATCACGCTGCAGAACATCAGCCACTGGTCGGGGAAGCGGAACGGCATCCAGGCGCCGAAGCCCAGCTTGTCGAAGCTCTCGTCCATGTGCAGCAGCGTGGCGGCAACGACCGCGTGCGCGCGGTCCCACATGAAGCTGGTCTTCATGTCGACGGCCTTGGAGTCGTCGATCAGTTTGTGTGCGACCGCAGCGCGTTGCTCGCTGAGCACGGGCATGAGCTTCGCGGCACGCTCGGCCAGGGTCATCACCTGCGCGGCGTTCAGATCAGCAAATGCGATCTCGCGAGTCTGCCGCGTACTTGGTTTGCGGTTGTCGCCACGAACGGCCTGCATGGCCTCTTCGTGGCGCTTGCCGAGCTCGATCGCTTGACGGACTTTTTCGTCGTCAAGCTTCTGCGGCGGCGGAGGGATCTTCGTGCCGTCAGGGCCGACTTTGCGCCCCGGCATTTTGGGCTCACGCGGAGCCCGGCTACGCAGCGGGTCTTTGGGTAAGCCTTGGATGCCGGTGACGCCCCTGAGCTCAGGAACTCTCTGAATATCGGGTGCAGCACCGGGGCGACCACTTGACGCGTCAACGTCGTCAGCGTCAGCAGTTTCTTCGCGGGCTTCGGCTTCTTCTTCGCTACTTCGCGTTGAATGGTTTTCCTGATCAGGAGTTGTTGGCTCCTTCTCGTCTGCTTCTGATCCCCCGGCTTTGCAGCCCGGGCTATTGGGTTGTCGTGTCAGGTCCATTGCGCGCAGCAGGCAGTCGCGTGTGA
>JAGQRE010000206.1 GCA_020425695.1 Planctomycetota bacterium | reverse complement strand
GTCCGGCTGGTGCGAACCCGTCTTGACGTCGATGAAGGTTCGCAGGCACTTGTTCTTGCAGAAGTAGCAGCGCGTGTCCTCGTTGCGCGTCGTGCGGAACTGGATCTGCTGGACGCGCTGGAGACCGATGAAGCTCGTGCGATGGTCGGCCTCTGTGTACATGCGATGGGCTTCGACGGCGCAGCCGATGGCGCCCGCCTCGCCGCAGAACTTGTGCACGATGACTTCCGGTTCGACGCTCGTCCCGCGGAACCGGCTCTTGATGAAGTCGACCTGCGACTTGACGGCCGCCAGGTTGTGCTGCGTGCCGCCCTGGAGCAGGAACTTCGTGCCGAGTTTGGCAAGATTCGGAATCTGCGAGACGTAGAGCCAGATGTTCTTCGGCAGCACGTCGCACAGACCGGCCATGATTTCCTGCGGCGCCCAGCCCTGTCGCTGGAAGTCCACGATGTCGCTCTGCATGAACACGGCGCAGCCGTAGCCGAACTGCGGCATGGCCTCGGCGCTGAAGGCGATGTCGGCGAACTGTTCGACCTCGAAGCCGAAGCCCTGCGCCGTGGACTGCAGGAAGTAGCCGTTGCCAGCCGAGCACTGGGTGTTCAGCTTGAAGTCCTTGACCTGTCCGTTCTTCAGGATGATCAGCTTGATGTCCTGGCCGCCGACGTCCACGATGACGTCTGTGCCCGGATAGAAGTGCAGGCCCGCCTGCGTGTGCGCCACTGTCTCGACGAGGGCCACATCGGCGCCGATCACATCCTTCAGGATGTCCTTGGCGTAGCCCGTCGTGCCGACGCCCAGCACCTCCAGCGTGCAGCCCTGGTCCTCGATCTGGCCCTGGAGCTGGCTGACGATGTCCATCGTGTCTTCGATCGGGTTGCCCTTGGAGAGCTGGTAGGCCCGGGCGATGACGTTTCGGTCCATGTCCATGAGCACGCCCTTGGTGCTCGTGCTGCCGCCGTCCAGACCGATGAAGGCCTGCACGGTTGAACCCGGCGCGTAGGCCGTGGGGGACCAGGCTTCCTTCCGGTAGTCTTCCCGGAACGTTGCGAGCTCGTCATCATCCTTCCACAGGCCGCGACCACCCGCCGCCTTCTTCTCCTCGATGCGACCGACGTTGACGTACCACTCGAGCTCGGCGAGACCGCGATAGACGCCCTGATCGGGATCGTCCTCCAGCTCGATCTTCGCGAACTCCACGGCGCCGAGCGCCGCGAAGTACTGCGCGTTGTCGGGCACGATGATCAGCTCATCGATGGGTCGATCGGGCACGGGGATCTTGCGCTCTTCCCAGATGACGGGAATGTTGTGCCGCCAGCAGTCGACCATGCCCTTGATGTAGGTGTTGGGACCGCCAAGCAGCATGACCTGCGGCTTGAGCGTGTGGCCGCGCGTGAGCACAGAGAGATTCTGCTGGATGATCGACTCGAAGAGCGAGGCCATCAGTTCGTCGCGGGGGACGCCCTGTTTCTGCAGACCGTTGATGTCCGTCTCGGCGAAGACGCCGCACTTGCCGGCCACGGGATGGAGCTTGATGTCGTTGTAGCCCATCTCGCAGAGCTTGTCGGCGGGGATCTTCAGCTTGGCGTTGATCTTGTCGATCACGGCGCCGGTGCCGCCGGCGCACTTGTCGTTCATCGACGGGATCTTCTTCTTCTTTCCCGTCTCCTCGTCCTCTTTGAAGATGATGATCTTGGCGTCCTGGCCGCCCAGTTCGACGACGCTCTGGACGTCCGGATAGGACTTCTCGACGGCCAGGCTGACGGCGTTGACTTCCTGCACGAACTTGGCGCCGATGCGCGTTCCGATCGACGCGCCGCCCGAGCCCGTCATGAAGACGCGGAACGCGTTCCGCGGGACGTCGGGGAACTTCGCCTCGATCGTGCGAAGCATCTCGATGCACTTCTCGGGCTGCTTCGTGTCGTGGCGCTGGTAGTCCTGGTGAAGAATCTCGTCCGTGATCGGATCGACGACGACGAACTTGACCGTCGTGCTGCCGACGTCCAGGCCGATGAGCAGCCCCTGCGGGTGCTTGTCTGTTGCGCGGAAGGGCAGTTCTTCGATCCGTGGGCGGCTGCGCTCCGCCTTGACGCCGCCGACGTTCAGCTGAATGAGCCCGTTGTCGGCGCCGGAGTCCGAAGCGCATCCACAGGAACCGCCTGAGGAGCAGCCACCGCCGTCCGCTTCCAGCATGAGTCGATCAAGATCCTTCATTACGCCGCCTCGCCTGTCATGATGTTGGGCCGCCTCACGCGCCGGCCGCCGGTGTTTCGACCGGCTTGATCTCGCTGCGTGAGAAGGTCTTTCCGTCGATTTCGACCTTCTGATTGCTGATCCGCTTATACGGAACGCGCAATTCCTTGATGAGTTTCTGTCCCGGTCCCGAGATATTCGACAACACGATTTCCGTGTCCGTCACTTTCCAGTCGCCGTAGAAGGACGCGACTTTTCCCTGCATTTCCGAAGGGAACCGCGTCAGGTCCTTGTCGTCCGTGGACGTCACGATGAAGTTGTCGGCCGCGAAGTGCCACGAGAACGTGTCCGCCGCGTCATCGACCCATCGCCCCGCGAGCACATCCTTCATCGGCGCCGTGCTCGGCAGCGCGCTCGGATCCTTGTGCGCACCGGCCGCCGCGCCGGCGCCGGTCGACGCCTTGTCGGGCGTCGTGTTCGTGTTGGCGTTGGACGACGATTCCGACGAATCACACGCGATGGCCGTCAGGCACAGCGCGACACAGCCGGACGCAAACCAATGGACGATGGACTTCTTGAGCATCTGGAACTCTCCCCGCTTCTACTGGGATCAGATCGATCGGATACCGCCATCGGTATCCCAAATGCTCGTTATACCGACGCGCCGACGGGTTCCAAAGTCGCCGACGGGGTGATTCCCGCGGCTTTCATCTTTTCGCCCACGAAAATCACGAAATTGGCCGCCTTGCTGATGAATCCCTTCGTGTGCGGGATCTGCAGGAGCGGCCGGCGCAGGTCGCGATGAGCGGCCACGAACTCGCGAATCTGTTCGATCGTGTAGCCGGTTTTCTCGACCGCCGCCTTGAATTCATCCTTGCACTTCATCTTGGCTTCGCCCAGCGCCATCTGCACGCGGCTGTGGGCGTTGATGTCGCCTTCACCGCTCGTCTCGATGGGGATGTAGATCATGTCCCGGAAATGTGAGACGACGGCGGCCTGGGCGCCGTCCGACTGCGTGCTGGGCATGCAGCCGAAGGGCTTGAGACTCAGGACCATGTGGGCGTAGTCCTTGTTGCAGTAATAGATGTTCTTCGCCACTTCGAGGTGACCTTCGCCGCCACCCGATCGGCTGTTGTAGTAGGGATGGCCCATGCGCGTCAGCTCGAGCTGCGGCGCCAGTTCGTGCGCCGTCCCGCCGATCGCCTCGCGCAGCCGATCGTACTCGCGGCCGATGACCTTCTCGGCGAGCGCCAGGTTCATGCGCTTCTTGCGATAGTTGACTTCGCTCCGGATCTTCTCCGTGAGGTTCCAGACGGG
>JAGQRE010000205.1 GCA_020425695.1 Planctomycetota bacterium | reverse complement strand
GACATCCGCTTCATGGACCTGCCGGGTCTGTGGCAGCATTACTCGTTTCCCATCAAGAAGCTGAGTGCCGACCTGTTCGAAGAAGGCCTGCCCTTTGACGGTTCATCACTGCGCGGCTGGAAGACCATCAACGAATCCGACATGCTGGTCGTGCCGGACTCCGCTACGGCTTTCATCGACCCGTTCATGGCTGAGCCCACACTGGTGCTGATCGGCAACATCGTTGACCCGATCGAGCGCACGGCCTATCCGCGCTGCCCGCGCCAGCTTGCACTGCGCGCCGAGGCTTACCTGAAGAGTACCGGCATCGGCGACACCGTCTACTTCGGGCCGGAAGCCGAGTTCTTCGTGTTTGACGACGTGCGCTTCCGCCAAACGACCAACATGGGCTACTACGAAGTCGACAGCGTCGAGGGCTCCTGGAACACCGACCGCTACGAAGAAGGCGGCAACCTCGGCTACAAGCCGCGCACGAAGCAGGGCTACTTCCCGGTCCCACCCATGGACAGCCTGCATGACCTGCGCACGGAGATGCTGCTGACGCTCGCCGATCTCGGCTGCGAGCCCGAGTTGCACCACCACGAAGTCGCAAGCGGCGGCCAGTGCGAGCTCAGCATCCGCTTCAACACACTGACACGCATGGCCGACCAGCTGATGATGTACAAGTACGTCGTCAAAAACGTCGCGCGTGAACACGGCAAGACCGCCACGTTCATGCCCAAGCCGCTTTACGGCGACAACGGCAGCGGCATGCACTGCCACAGCAGCATCTGGAAAGACGGCAAGAACCAGTACGCCGGCGACGGCTATGCCGGGCTAAGCAAGAACGCTGTTTACGCCATCGGCGGTGTGCTGAAACACGCAGCCGCACTTTGCGCGATCACGAACCCGACCACGAACAGCTACCACCGCCTCGTGCCGGGTTACGAAGCACCGGTGAACCTGGCTTACTCAAGCCGGAACCGCTCAGCCTGTGTGCGCATTCCGCTGGCGGGCGATTCCCCGGGCGCCAAGCGTTTTGAGTACCGCTGCCCGGATCCAAGCAGCAACCCGTACCTCACATTCAGCGCGATCCTGATGGCCGCGCTCGACGGCATCCAGAACAAGATCGACCCGGGCCAGCCGATGGACAAGGATTTGTACGATCTGCCGCCCGAGCAACTGAAAGAGATTCCGCAGACACCGGGCAGTCTCGAAGAGAGCCTGCGCGCACTGGAAAGCGACCACGACTTCCTGCTCAAGGGCGACGTCTTCAGCAAAGACATCATCGAGGAATGGATCAGCTACAAGATGAAGAACGAAGTACAGGCCATGCGCCTCCGCCCCCACCCACACGAGTTCGAACTGTATTTCGACATCTAGCGACTGGTGGTTAGTGGCTAGTGACTGGTGAACAAAAACAAGAGCCCCCGGCGCAAGCCGGGGGTTTTCGTGCAACTGACATGTTCCTCACGCGAAGACCGCGAAGGTCGCAAAGGAATACAGGACGCTGGTATGGCTCCAGTTGCGGGCCGCCCATGCCGATTCACGGTGTGGAGGGTCCCGTGAGAGTATGGTTGCTTGTTATGTCGCTGCTAGTCCTGGGATGCGTCCGCGAAGTGGAGGCGCCGACGGGCGCATTCACACCTACAGCTACCGCCCAAGTTGTAACTGAAGAACCGTCCGAGGACTGGTTGAAGACTCCGCCGGAAGTCGAATACTCGCCTTTCCTGCCCGCGCTTGCACGCGCAGGATTGTGGCCGCGTCCGTACCCTTACGTTGTCATTGAGCGCATCGACTATCGTGGCACGATCGTCGTGGAAAACGCCATTTACTTCGTGCTGTACATCGACTGCTACCTACAGTTGACCGACACCAACCAGCGCGGACACTCGTCGTGGCTGATCTGCGACACCGATCTGAACCCCGTATGGGACAACCCGGACTGGGGCGGCACACCGGGCGAGTGCTTCGGAAATCACATCCGAGTCCACTTGAGTGACAAGTGGTTTTCGATTCGTAACGTGGATCACGGCGGCGATCTACTCTCGTTCGCAAGAGACGGGGCAGGACTAGTTGCTTCCCTCAACTGGGAGTCAGACCAATAATGAAGGTCGAACTCTCCAAGGCTGACGACACATGACAACAAGAGCCCCCGGCGCAAGCCGGGGGTTTTCGTGCAACTGCCCAACGCGACGGCGCAACGATCGCTACGGCGCGACGGGGTTATTGGCTATCTCAACGCGTCTTCGCAGTCGTCGCGTCGTTGCGCGTGGTAGTTGCCGTTGCAGTTTCCGAACGCTACTCGGTCGCGCGGAATCGCCCGCTTACGTCGCGTTTGGGCTCGTCCGGCTCAGTTAGCGACAGCCAGCGGTCGGTGGCTTCGTCGTACTCTACTACGTCGCCGTTTTCGATTTCGTACACCCAGCCGTGCAGGCGGATCTGGCCTGACTTCAGCTTCTCCTGAATGCAGGGGAAAGTGCGCAGGTGCTCGACCTGTAGCTTGACGTTCTCTGCGATCGCCTCGCGCAAGTGGCGGTCGAAGACGTGGGTGTGCTCCTTGCCGATTCGCCGCTTGGCCTGCCTCGCGAAGCTGACCCACTTCTGCACGGCCGGCATGTCACTGGAACTCTCCGGTTTCAGCAAGGCCGACATCGCACCGCAGTGTGTGTGCCCGCAGACGATCACATCGCGAATCGGCAGCGCTTTCACCGCGAACTCGATGCTGGCCGTCACGCCACCCATGTACTTGCCGTACTGGGGGATGATGTTGCCGGCGTTGCGTACGATAAAGAGTTCACCGGGGCCGCAGCCAGTCAGGGTTTCGAAGGCCACCCGTGAGTCGCTGCAACCGATGACCAGCGCGTGTGGCTTCTGGCCGTTCTTCAACATCTCGTCGTAGCGGGGTTTTAGCCCCGGGTAGATGTCGCTGCGAAAGTGTCGAATACCTTTAACGATCTTATCCATTCCATGGTTATGCACCGAACACCACCCGCTGCGCAAGATTTCTTGCCAAATCGCCTCAGCAACCCTTGCGCCCTGCGTAGATGTGGTAGATTTCCTGCACTTGGCAGGGCCTTGTCTCTGCCACCACGAAGGATGGGACGACCACGATGTCCCGCACGCTTGAGCTGGAAATTCTCCCGCAACCTGATGACCAGACCTGCGGCGTCACGTGCCTGCACGCGGTGTACGGCTACTACGGGCTGAACATTCCGCTACGCCAGTTGATCGACGAAGTTGAGCATCTCGAAACCGGCGGCACGCTCGGTGTTCTGCTCGGCTACGATGCCTTGCGCCGAGGCTTCGACGCGACGATCTACACCTATAACCTGCAGATCTTTGACCCGACATGGTTCAACCAGCCGGGCGTGAACATTCAGGAAAAGTTGCTGCGACAGGCCACGTTCAAAGACGACCCGCGCCTGACAATCGCCACGCGCGCCTACGTTGAGTTTCTTGACCTGGGTGGACGCATAAAGCACGAAGAGCTGAACGCCAACCTGATCCGGCGTTTTCTTAAGAAGGGCAAGCCGATCCTTACAGGGCTAAGT
>JAGQRE010000204.1 GCA_020425695.1 Planctomycetota bacterium | reverse complement strand
CTTTCTTCTCGAAGTCGTAGTCGTCAAGCGCGTCGTTGTACAGGTTGCGGTCCTGCATCATCTGGTTCTTGCCGTGCTTGGCCGCGAGCTTGTCTTTGAGTTCTTCGGCGTCGACACCCTCTAGCGTCTTGGCGATCTCGTTGGCCTTGGCGTAAAGCTCGGCGGTGCCTTCCGGGCTGCCGGAGATGATCAACGGTGTGCGCGCTTCGTCGATCAGGATGCTGTCCACTTCGTCGATCACGGCATAGTGAAGGTCGCGCTGGCACTGCTGGCGCGGGTCTACCTTCATGTTGTCGCGCAGGTAGTCGAAGCCGAATTCGTTGTTCGTGCCGTAGGTGACATCGCGCCCGTACATAGCGCGGCGTTCCTCGTTGTCCATGTCGCTTTGGATCCAGCCGCATGTCATGCCGAGCAGACCGAGCACGCGGCCCTGTTCTTCGGCGTCGCGGCGGGCCAGGTAATCGTTGACGGTAATGACGTGCACGCCGCGCCCGTCAAGGGCGTTCAGGTAGGCCGCGAGGGTCGCGACGAAGGTCTTGCCTTCACCGGTGACCATCTCGGCGATCATGCCCTTGTGCAGAACCATGCCGCCCATGAGCTGGACGGGAAAGTGCGCCTTGTACGGAATCTCATCGCCGCTGACGCGGTCTTTCACCCAGCGCTTGCCGCCGAGCATGCGCCAGCTTGCTTCACGGACACAGGCGAACGCTTCGACCAGCAGGTCGTCCAGCGTTTCGCCTTCGCGCATGCGTTGCTTGAACTCGACTGTCTTGGCCTTGAGTTCTTCGTCACTGAGTTTGTTGGTTTCCGGAAACAGGTCAAGAATACGCTCAACGTCGGCATGCATGGATCTGATTACGCGCTCGTTGCGCGTACCGACAAAAAAGCGAAGGACTGTATCGACAACACCCATCGGGTTACTCGTTCTGTACTGAAAGGGGGTAAATGCCCCCGCTTTCTCCGCGTCTCTCGATTCAAACCTGTGAGGTAGTCGGGCAACAGGGGGGGAACCTCTGTGGTGCTATCGTCACAGGCAGCAAGGCGATATACTCACGGCGTGACCCTGCTGGGTCAAGCGTCCGGTTGAAGTCAGTGCCGAACGGGACGAAACTGGCTGTCAGAGCGCCTCCGTTCGGGCTACGGTCATTCATGAAACGGACTCGCGGGTTTCATTTGTTTCAGTTTTCGGAGCCGCTGATGATTCGCAGGTTCTCATTCGTACTGATCGGGCTGCTGGCATTGCCGCTGTTCATCAGCGCCCAGGACGCCCCCACCACATCCCGAACCGTGGAAGTGCGAATTGTCGCCCTGAGCCGCGGCTACATGCGCCCGATGCGCTTCACGGCTGACCGCATCGCCGAGCAGGCGGGTATCGACAAGGCCATCGCGCTGGGCTTTGAGGGTGACACGGCGCGCTACAGCATCACGACAGACCTGGACAACACGCAATTGGCCGCCGGGCTGCAGTTGCAGGTGCTGGGTGAAAGTGACGGACGATTGACACTGGCGGCGGACAGCTCGCCCCGCGCCCGCCATGCGGAGGCTCGCGGCGTGCTGATGCAGATCGCCTTGAAGATTGCGACCTTTCCCCGCCCGAACTGGCGCGGGACCTCAGACAGGATTTTCAAGCCCGATGCCAAACTGGCGGACAAGCTGGAACGCCTCGGGCTGTCCACCGACATGCTGAAAGGCGCGACCTACAAGCCGGAGCAGTATCACATCGACGAAGACTGGGGCGGCTCAAGCGCTGAGTATCGCGTCTGGGTCGGCGAAAAGTACGAAGGCGTGCAGTTGCCCAACTCGGATGACCCGTGGGGCAGCGAAGACACTGGCGACCCCGAAGTTGCGCCAAACCCGGACTCCGACTTTGTCGGCATCCAGATTTATCGCGGCCCCTGGCAAGAGACGATCAACTGGGTCGACGTGGAGGGTCTGCAACTCAACGGCTACGACGGCGAGCGCTCCGACACCGACAGCGACGGCGAGCTGTACGTCGCGCAAGGGGCCGACTGGCTTGAGAAAATCCTGCAGGCCGTTACCGCGCTACACCTGCACAACCCGAAGGGCAAGGTCTCGGACCTGCCCCACGGTACGGGGTGGCGCATCATTCAGGATTTCAACGACGATGACCTGCAGCGCTGGGGCCAGACCCACTACAACATCGCGGACTTCAGGATGCGCTGGCGTGAAGAAGACGGCGAACGCATCTGCAACCTGCGCGCGCATAACCCGTCGCACCCGTTCTATCTGGAGGCCGAAGTCAATGCGACGCAGGTGCTTGGCTTCTACAACGACCGCAAAGAAAAAGACCCCGAGCTGAACTTGAGCAAAGTGGAACGCGCCGAGTTGGGCAGCGCCCTGACGTGGATCTGCGGCGCTGAGGAGAGCGTTGAAGTATTCAATCTGCGCAGGCAGGAGGCTGGCGCATCGATGAAGCTGATTCGCGAGGCCATTAAGCAGGCGCTGGCTGAGCATGCCCTCGCTGATCTGTGTGGACGACTGGACGACCCGGAGCTGATTGAGCGATTGGGCGTTGAGCTTCCAACAGACGCCCAGTTCAAACCCGGTGACTACACGGTACATCAGCAGATGCTGGGCGACGTTGAAATCAGTGTCGGCAATGTGCGCACCGGCGGTCGCTGGTGGCAGCTGGTCAACGCCAGCCGGGGCGAAATCCTGCGGAGCAACCAATGATGAAGCCCTCGCTTTTGATTCTGGCGGTGTTCTGCGGCAGCGTGATTTTCGGCGTCGCGGGTTGCGGCGACGACAACGCCGCTGGCCAGAACAGTACCCGCTTCGTGGATCAGGACCGCCTCGACAACCCGATCGTGGACACGAAAGCCGTGGACGAGGCCGTGCAGACCGAGGCCATGACCCACATGAATCTGATTTCACGACAGGTGAATTTGACCGTCGCGAAGGGCGCAGACAAAGCTGTTTTGTACCGCGCCATCAGCGGCACGTTGAACGCGAGCAAGCTTTCGAAGATCGGGCTGTCTGAATCGCTGCTCAAGGGCAATTACTACAAAGCCAGCGACTACAGCGTAGTCATCGTGGGGAACCAGATGACAATCTCGGCCGCACAACTCGGCACACGCGGACGCGTCGAGCCGCAGAAGTTCCGCGTACCGTAGAGAGTGAAGGGGTCAGACCCTGTTTTCGCTGCAGGCATAGGCTGGCAACCGAAAGTCGCTCAGGCGAAATCAGGGTCTGACCCCCTTACCCCACTTCACGTATCAACCGGATGGTTTGGCGCGTCGGCCTGACAGCTTGCTGTCGCGCTGAGGTTGTGCGTCCAGCCGCTCCGGGTGAACGATTGCGCCCGCGCATGCGGCCGTCGCTGTCACAGTGATCCCCGCACGCCAGCAACCCTCGCTTGCCGTAATACCCGTCACGAGCGCCGGCTGTTGTGCGAGCAGCCCGGCGACGTCGGTGCCCGGCGGATGAACTTCCACCCCGGCGTCGATGAGCTGGCTGACCAGATCGGCCTTCAGCGCCTGCGCGTACACTTCACGCGAGTTCGGAATCACATCGCATCGCACGCGAGGATTCAGGCGGCGCAGCTTGATGATCTCACAGGCAAGGCGCATGTCCTCAAGACCGCAACTGCCCTGCCCTCCGATGATCACGTGCAAGACCGGCTC
>JAGQRE010000203.1 GCA_020425695.1 Planctomycetota bacterium | reverse complement strand
GTCTGATTCATGCACAACGCGGTCGGCTACACTGCCCAGGAAGAAGCGCGCGACGGCCCCGTGCCCGTGAGTGCCGATGACGATCAGCTCCGCCTTGTGGCGTTTTGCGTGGTCGGCAATTTCGCGCGATGGCGAACCGCTAAGCAGATAGCGGCTGACCTTGGCCTGCTTGACCGGTACCTTCACCTTGTTCAGCGCGTCTTCGGCGCCGGACATCAGCTCTTTCGACAAGCTGGCAAACGGGTAGCCGGCGTAGGCGTAAACCGTCGCGTCAACGACGTTGACGAGGTCGAGTGTCGAGCCGTACCAGTCGGCAATCTCGGCCGACAGCTTGATAGCCGTTTCAGCCGTGTCACTGAAGTCGGTTGGAACGACGATTCGCTTGAATTTGTTGATCATGACTTGCCCTCATGTACCCGGGCGAGACTCTACAAGCGGGATACGTGCGTACAACCTTTCACAGACACGAACGCATGGTTAGCATCGCCCGTATGAAGAAGGCGACCCTGCCTGTGCTGCTACTTGGGATGCTGTTGCTGACTGGTTGTGTCGAGCGGCGTATTTACGTGCGCTCAGACCCACCGGGCGCGTCGGTGTTTATTGACGGTGAACACATCGGTGAAACCCGGCCTGACGACCACATCGACGGCCCGCTTTACGCGAATTTCATCTTCTACGGCACGCGCGAATACACGCTGCGCAAACCGGGCTACGCGACCACAAGCGGCCGGGTTGAACTTGAGGCCCCGTGGTATGAGTACCCGCCGATTGATTTCTTCAGCGAAGTGCTGACGCCGTGGATCATCGTCGATGAGCACGAAATCGTCGTGAAGATGGAGAAAGCCAAGCCCGCCACCGTGGATGAACTGTACCGGAATGCTCTGAATTACCGATACGCATCTCGGGCCGAGGAACGCTACGTGTACGCCGACCTGTGGGCCCCACGGCGTTGGACACCAAGGAAAGATTAAACGTTGGCAGCAGACCACCTCAAACCGTTTGTACGCTTTCGCGGAAAACGCGGGCTCGTGATGGGTCTTGGCGTGTTTGGCGGCGGCATTGAGTCAGCCAGGTTTTTGGCCAAGTATTGCGACAGCGTGCTGGTAACGGACCTGCGAAGCGCGGAAGTGCTGGCCGACAGTATCGCCGCGCTTGAAGGCCTACCGATTGAGTACCGCCTGGGTGAACACCGCAGACAGGATTTTGAGCATGCCGAAGTCGTGATTCACAGCCCAGCCGTGCGACCGGATCATTTCCTGTTGAAGGCCGCCCGCAACCACGGCGCCGAAGTCACGATGGAGATGAGCCTGTTCATCGAAGCCTGTCCGGCGAAGACAGTCGGTATTACGGGCAGCAACGGCAAGACGACAACCGCACTTCTGGCCTACGAGATGCTGTGCGAAGTGATGCAGCGCGCCCAACCTGAACTGGAGGGTAAATGGGCAGAAAAGGGGTCAGACCCTGTTTTTGGAACAAAAACAGGGTCTGACCCCCTCCCGCGCGTCTGGCTCGGCGGCAACTGCGGCGAGCCGCTGATCAACAAACTCGACGGCATGACCGCAGAAGATGTCGTCGTGCTGGAACTATCAAGCTTTCAGCTTCAGGACTGGCACCGCATCAGAAAGTCCTGCGACATCAGTGTCATCACCAACATCACGCCGAACCATCTCGACTGGCACAAAGACCTCGACGAGTACATCTGGGCGAAGTCCGCGATCTATCGCTACTCCCCGTTGGAAGGCGCGATATTCAATGCGGACGGAACAGGATTGAATGGGCTGATCTCTGCGCGCTTGGCGGCCGGCAGTTCGTGCTGGGTTGTGACAGGTAGAGCACTTAGCGAGTACGTGTGGCGTGGTGATGGAAGTGAATACGCAATTGTTGCGACTAAGGACGGTCATCCCTTTTTATGCCGACCGTGCCGCTACGGCAGCGAGCCATCCGCAGAGATACCACTTCAGCGGAGCGAGTTTGCACTTCCGGGTGAGTTCAACTGGCAGAATCTTCTCTCCGCGATTGGTGTCGTTCACGCCTCGCTCAGTCATGACTCGGAACGGACATTGGCAACGCTAGAGGGCGTACGACGCTTCCGGGGCGTCGAACACCGCCTTGAATACTGCGGTGAGGTCAACGGCGCGCGCTGTTTCAACGACAGCATTGCAACGACGCCTGAAAGTACGCTGGCCGCTCTTTCGGCGTTTGATTCGGGCGTGCATCTGCTGCTTGGTGGCAGTGAAAAGGGTCTGAGCTACGACGCCCTGGCTGAAGGTATTGCGGAACACCCCGGTATTAAGGGGGTTTACCTGCAAGGTGCGAACGCCGGTACAATCAAGCGTGCAATTGAGCGTGCCCTTAAGGGGGTCAGACCCCAATTCCGCTTCACGGAAATGGGGTCCGACCCCTTCCCAACCTTTGACTCTGCATGCGATGCCGTGTTCGCTGCGCTTGAGCCCGGGGACGTTTTCCTGATGTCGCCGTCGTCGGCCAGCTTCTACGAATACGCGCCCAACATGCGTTTCACAAACTTCGAACACCGTGGACGGCACTTCAAGGCGTTAGTAAAAGCACACGCTTTAGTACAGCCGAAGTTGTCGCATGACGACCAAGATTCTGGCGCCACATTACCTGAGAATTGAGCGCGAAATGCGTGCTGACCTGCCTACGGTCTGGCGCGCGTTGACGGACTTGCTTGAGTTGCGTGCCTGGTGGGCGATGCCGGTGCTTGAGTACAAGCCGGACATCGGCGGCGGGTTTGAACTTCGTTACATCGGGCGTGACCGCGTGGACCGTTTCACCTACACAACGTGGGACGAAAACTGGCGCATCGGCGGACGCTGGGACTACAACTGGATGGACGGCGGTGTGGATGAACTCGTCAGCCTGACCGAGATCGGCGAAGGCGTTCGCGTCGGCATTGAGCACAGCAACTTCGAGTCGTTCGGCAAAGACGCCGCCAAGATCTTCGGCTACCACAAGAGTGAAACCCGTGCGCGCCTTGAGCGGTTACAGGCGTGGGTCGAGCAACGCATGCCGGCCAATCTGGCCCAGATGCCTGTGGTGTGATTCTTAAAATAGCAAACGCGTGGCACAGGCAATCCTGCCTGTGGTCGCGACGCTGTTGTCGCGACAGGGTTTTAGCGATAGGCTTCGCGCTGCTCAGCCCCACAGGCAAGATTGCCTGTGCTACGCGTACGAAAGTTACTTGTCTTTCTCTACGTCTTCGCCCAACTCGCGGGCGATCTCGCGGTCTAGTTCTTCCCGCGTCATCTTCTTGCGGTCTTCGGTGCTGACGCCGATCATCTGGTCAATCTCTTCGTCCGTCACAAGTTGCTCGCCGGCGACGCTGTCGGTTTCGAACAGGCTGTCCTTGCTCATGTCGAGGAACAGGTCCATGCGCTGGCTCATGGTGTCGGCCTGCATCATGGCGTGTTCGAAGTTCTTCTGCGTCGCCTCAAGGTCGGTGGTCTTGTAGACCTCGTTGATGCTCTTGCTGACGACGCCCATGGATTCGGCAAACACCGCAAAGCTCTCGGCCTGGTTCTTCATCTGGAAGGCGGCTTCGATGGTCAGCAACTGGCGCTCCAGCATGCGACGCTGAAAGGTCGTGGCCTTGAGTGATTTGCGCACAAACGCCAACTGGTCGGG
>JAGQRE010000202.1 GCA_020425695.1 Planctomycetota bacterium | reverse complement strand
TGCAGGGAAAACCCAGCACCGTGAAGCCGCGCGGTGACAGCTCGCGCTGCATCGACTCCAGACCGGAGTACTGTGGCGTAAGCCCGCACGCGCTGGCCACGTTCACGACAAGGCTAACTTTGCCTTCGTATGCTGACAGGTCAGCCTCCTGGCCCTCCAGAGTGTTGGTCTTCATTTCATATAGCGATGCCATGCGGTACTCCTGCGCCCGTAGTTACTTGAGTGTGGGTTGCCTGACTTATGAATGACTCAAGTGACACTAACATCCAGCCAGGCCGGACTGTTCCATCCGTTTGTGATTGGTAGTCTGAAGCAATCTCAACGACACGAAGGCGCTCATGCCGCACCGACTTGCAGTCTATCCCGGTACCTTTGACCCCGTCAGCAATGGGCATCTGGACGTGATTGAGCGCGGCAGCCAACTCTTTGAGCAAATGGTTGTCTCATGCGCCGTGAACATCTCAAAGCAGCCGCTTTTCAGTCTGGATGAGCGCCTTGAGATGCTTCGTGAAGTCACGGCAAGCTTCCCGAACGTCAGGGTCGAAAGCTTCAGCGGCATGGTCGTGGACTACGTTCGTGCGCTGGGTGGCAAAGTCATCTTGCGCGGGTTACGCACCTTCAGCGACTACGAAAACGAAGTTCAGATGGCCTACGCCAACCGGACGTTCGCGCCCGAGATCGAAACCGTCTTTGTCTGCGCCAGCCTTGAGGAAAGCTTCATCTCATCACGCCTGATTCGCGAGGCCGCCGCGCTGGACGGAGATATCTCACGTTTCGTGCCGCCCAGCGTCGCCGACCGCCTTCGCGCCAAGGCCCAGAAGCTCAAGGGTGACCTGAAGGACCACGGTAAGGGGCGCTAATTACGCCTGGACACGTTTCCTTGGATTGCACACGGGTTCGGGCTTGCGGGCACATGCCGGTGTCCGCACAATGCCGCCGCTTTGTTCAGAGGACATTTCGATGAAGATTCATGAGTATCAGGCCAAGGAAGTTCTGCGTCGTTACAAGACACCGCTGCTGCAGGGGCGTGTTGCCTACAGCGTGGACGAGGCCGTCAGCGCCTCGAAGGAAATCGGCGGCAGCGTTTGGGTTGTCAAAGCACAGATTCATGCGGGCGGTCGCGGTAAGGGCGGCGGCGTCAAGCTGGCCAAGAGCGCTCAGGAAGTCCGCAGCCATGCTGAAGCGATTCTTGGCATGCAGCTCGTCACGCACCAGACCGGCCCGGAAGGCAAGAAGGTCAACCAGCTGCTGATTGAGGCCGGCTGCGACATCGACCACGAATACTATCTGGCGGCCGTGCTGGACCGCGAGACTGCGCAAGTCTGCATCATGGGCAGCTTCGAAGGCGGCATGGACATTGAGGAAGTCGCCGACAAGACGCCGGGCAAGATCAAGAAGGAATTCTTCGACCCCAGCGAAGGCATGCATGGGTTTCAGGCCCGCCGCCTTGCACTGGCCATCGGCATTCCGCCGAAGCTGGTGAACAAGGCCGCATCACTGATTCTCGGCGTCGCGAAGTGCTTCGTTGAGGAAGACGCAACGCTGGTTGAAATCAACCCGCTGGTCACAACCAAAGACGGCAGCGTGGTTGCACTGGACGCGAAAATGTCGTTCGACAGCAACGCGCTTTTCCGCCACGGCGACATCGAAAGCTATCGCGACATCACTGAGGAAGTACCCGAAGAGACTGAGGCCATGAAGTACGACCTCAGTTACATCAAGCTTGACGGCAACATCGGCTGCATGGTTAACGGCGCCGGGCTTGCGATGTCCACGATGGATATCATCAAGCTGCACGGCGGCGACCCGGCCAACTTCCTCGACGTCGGTGGGGGAGCCAGCGCAGAACGCGTCGCGGCGGCGTTCAAGCTGATCCTCAGCGACAAGAATGTGAAAGCGGTGCTGGTGAACATTTTCGGCGGCATCATGAAGTGCGACGTGATCGCACAGGGCGTCATCGCCGCCGCCAAGGAAATCAACCTGAGCGTCCCCGTCGTGGTGCGCCTGGAAGGTACGAACGTAGAAAAGGGCAGGAAGCTGCTGGATGAGAGTGGTCTGAAGATACAGTCAGCAACAGACCTCACAGACGCAGCAAAGAAGGTAGTAGCTGCAGCAAAGAGTTAAGCGAGTTAGCGGTCGGCGGTTAGCTTGACTAACGGTGGTGTCGGACTAGTCTGTTTCGGCCTGCTGCTGGCATGGTGCCCGTCTTTATTTCAGGCAATCGGCGAAGCCGATGTTGACCTGCCAAAAACGCATGCGTTTAGGCTGTGGTCAATCGAGACAGGGTCGGAAGAACATAAGTGGACGTCTTCGCCAAGTGTTTCGAATTCACACGCGATCTTGAAGTACAGGCGGCAGGGCTTTACCCCTTCTTCAAGACGATCGAAGGCAATCACGGCTCCCGAGTCGTGATTGACGGTCGTGAAGTAGTCATGGCCGGTTCAAACAATTATCTGGGGCTGACACGCCACCCCCGGGTTGTTGAATCCGCGATCAAGGCAACCAACGAATACGGCACCTCCTGCAGCGGAAGTCGTTACGCAAACGGCACATACGTGATTCACGTTGAGCTTGAGGAAAAGCTCGCGGACTTCATGGACAAGCCGAAGGCGCTGTGCTTCACCACCGGTTACACCACAAACATGGGCGCGATCAGCGTTCTGGCCGGGCGCCGCGACATCATATACAGCGACCGCGAGAACCACAGCTGCATCATGGATGCCACGCAGCTCACATTCGCGGAAACCAAGAAGTACAAGCACGACGACATGGACGATCTGGCCCGGGTGCTGGAGAATTCATCGCCCGACGCCGGCAAGCTTCTGGTCACGGACGGCGTGTTCAGCATGAAGGGCACTATCTGCCGTCTGCCGGAAATGGTTGAGCTGAAGAAAAAGTACGGGCTGCGCATCTTCGTTGATGACGCCCACGGCGTCGGTGTTGTCGGCCCCACTGGTCGCGGCACGGCTGAGCACTTCGGTCTCGACAAAGAAGTCGATGTCGTGATGGGCACCTTCAGCAAGTCCTTCGCGGGACTCGGCGGCTTCATTGCCGGTGAAGAGCGCGTCATCAGCTACGTCAAGCATCACGCGCGCCAGTTGATTTTCGCTGCCAGCATGACGCCCGGCAGCGTCGCGGCTGTCAGCACAGCGCTGGATATGATGCGCAGCGAGCCCGAGCATCTGGAAGGGTTGCGCACGGTTATCAACCAGGTCCGTGGTGAGTTCCGCCGTATCGGCTACCCGGTGAACGACGAAGCCACGCCAATCATCTATGTGAAGGTCGGCGAAGACATCGAGGCGTTCCAGTTCTGGAAGGAACTGCTTGAGCTCGGTGTTTATACGAACCCCGTAATCACGCCGGGTGTGCCCCAGGGCCAGAGCGGCGTACGCGCGAGCTTCATGGCCATTCACACGGAATCGGACATCGCCCGCGTGACTGAGGCCTTTGAAAAGCTCGGCAAGAAGTACGGGCTGCTGAAGTAGTTACCCAGCCAGCAACGCTACAATCCGTCTGAGCGCGACACGTCAGCGAGCGGCAATTGGCTTCAATTACGGCACACAACTACAAGCTCACGCGAAGCCGCCAAGACGCCAAGGAACTGTAAGAGATCGCTTGGCGACTTCGCACCTTGGCGTGAGACCACCGTGAACTCGTGTCCCAGACGATAACGCTCGCTCACGCTTCGCGCCCAGAGCCGGTTTGCGCCGTCGCCGAAGAATGTCGCGTATGTGGGGTATGCTGTCTCCGGACAACTTTACCGGAGATTTCCAATGAGTAATG
>JAGQRE010000201.1 GCA_020425695.1 Planctomycetota bacterium | reverse complement strand
CATGCTTCGCTATCTACGATAGCGACAAAGAGATGGTGAAGATCACCCGCCTCGAATACGACCTTGAAACGACGGGGCGCAAGATTCTGGACGCAGGTCTGCCCGAAATCCTGGCCGAACGACTTAAGTTCGGACGCTAGCCAATTCAACATCCGCTCATTGGTCACTCTGCGTCACGCGAAGCAACAAATGCCCGAAGGGCGCGAAGTGGTTCCCGTTCAGGGAAACTCCTCGCGCCCTTCGTCGTTCTTCGCATAGTCTTCTAAACCTTCACTGCCTTGCGCTTCTTCGCCTTGCCGAGAATCAGGTCGGTGAACCACTGGCCGATGGTGCGGCGGGGCTTCTTCTCTTCTTCGCGGACATCCCACGACGGGCGCTGAACCTGCTTAACCAGCATGCGCACGATGTCGCGGCTGTTCACGCCGTCGGCTTCCGCGTGGAAATTGGTCAGGATGCGGTGGTGCATCGCCGGCAATGCGATTGCACGAATGTCGTCGGGCAGCGCTTCGTCGCGCCCTTCAAGGGCGGCCTTGGCTTTGGCACCGAGAATCAGCGCCTGCGTGGCACGAGGGCTGCCGCCACACTCAACAAGGTCGGCAATGTCAGCGTTGAACTTGTTTTCCGGGCGTGATGCACGCACGAGGCTGATTGCGTACTTCAGTGTGTCCTCACGCATGTTGATGCGGCGGACAACGTCAAGCATCCGGACCGTCTTCTCGGCGGTCAGCAGCGTATCTACCGGAGGCATTTCCTGGCTGGTAGTGCGATACAGCATTTCCATTTCGTCGTGCTGCAGCGGGTAATCGACCATTACCGTAAACATGAACCGGTCAAGCGCCGCGGCGGGCAGCAGATACGTGCCCTCTTGCTCAATCGGGTTCTGCGTGGCCATCACAAAGTAAGGCTTCGGCAACGGATAGCGTTTACCCGCAACCGTCACGGCAAACTCTTCCATGGCCTCAAGCAGCGCAGCCTGGGTCTTCGGCGGTGTTCGGTTGATTTCGTCGGCCAGAACGAAGTTCGCGAAGATCGGTCCGCTCATGAACTGAAAACTGCGGTCGTTGTCGTCGCCACCGAGCACGTCACTGCCGGTGATGTCGCTCGGCATCAGATCAGGCGTGAACTGAATGCGGTTGAACTTCATGCCCAGTACTTCAGCCAGCGTGCTGATCAGCAGCGTCTTGGCCAGCCCGGGGACACCCAACAGCAGCACGTGTCCGCCCGAGAAGAAGGCGGTGAGAACCTGCTCAATCACGTCTTCCTGGCCAATGATTCGCTTGGCTAGCTCGGCACGAATGGCCTTGTGCATCTCGCCGATTTCGCCGAGTACACGGTAGTCGTCGCCTGAAAGTGCCGGCTGGTCCTGGCTCATGTGGGCCCTCTTGAAGTCTGCCTATTATGGAAACGTAAACCCGCGCCACAAGGCGAGATAAATCCACCTGAACCATGCACTTGTGATGTCCGTTCAAGATGATGTGAGAGTCCGCCTGCGAAGGGTCCTCTCGGCCCGGCACGCAACTTGATAGGTAGGTTTACAGGGCCGGATTCAGAGCAGAAAGACGTGATTTGCTACTCGCAGACCACACGTCATGCATTCACGTGTTACCGAAGGGTAGCATTGCAGCCCCATTCACTTGGACTAAACTGGCGAATGGGCCGCGCACCGACAAAAAAACCGGATTCCCCCACCGGGATGGCCTGACCACGCAGCCCTCTTGCCTATGCCTGATATCTGTACACGACTTATCTGAGGAATCGATATGCAGCGCACCAAACCTCATCGCTGGACACTGATTGCCATCTGCTTGCTCGCGGCCACGGTCGTCGGATTGACACTGGCGCCGGTCAGCACCGTTCGCGCCGATGACGACTTCAAGTCGCTGAAGAAAGAGTACGAGAGCGCCAAAAGCGACGAATCACGCACTGCGATGGGACGCATCATCGAAAAGATGGGCGCCACCAATGAGAAAGATGCCGCCAAGTACCTGCTGGGTGAACTCGCAGACGACCAGAAACAACGCAAGCGTGGCAAGGCTGGTCTGCCTGGCGACGTACGCGACAAAATTGTGGCGGCACTGGCCAAGTTCACCGACGAAGAGAGCGTCGGTCTGATCGGCGAAGCAGCACTTGATCTGAAGAGCGACAAGGACCCCACGCTAGCGCTTGACCAGTTCGACTTCTTCAAGGCTCTGGCAACCATGAAGGACGTCAGCGCTGCCGACGAAACCTTGCGTGAAGCATTGGCCGACGAGAAGAATCCTTTCATCAAATGCGCGGCCCTTGAGGCCATCCGCCAGGCCGAGGCCAGTCGCTTCACCAAAGATGTCACAGCCATTCTGCTTGAAGACAACAAGGATTGGGCTCAGAAGTGGCTGATCGTGCCGATCAACACTCTCGCCTGCCTCGAAGACATCGTGGACACCGGTGACAAAGAGCAGAAGATTGCCGTCGTCGAGGCCGTCATCGCCTGGGAGGAACGAAAAATCTGCCTCGATGAGCGTGTTCGCTTCTTCGGCAGCAAGATGCTGAACGCCATCACAGGCGAAGCCGCGGACATGGCATCCGTTTACTATTGGAAGTGGTGGGTCGCCCAGATGAAGGCCGTCGGCGCCGTCGACAACAGCAGCAAGCCGGAAGGCAAACGCAGCAAAACCGCTGCGGTACCGCCAGTGTTTGACACAGCGCCTGTGGGCAAACGTTTTGTCTTCGTGATTGACACCTCCGACAGCATGAAGATGCCGTTGAAGATCACACTGGAAGAGATTGAAAAGCGCAAGAAAAGCGGGCCAGTAACCAAGGGCCCGAAGAACAGCAAGGACGGTGAGGAAGACGAGAAGGATCCAGACGCGGACAATCCGCTGAGGCAACTGCCCTGGAAAGAGATCGACACGAAAATTGCCCTTGCCCGAGAGGAACTGTCACGCGCAATCAGGACATTCGCCGGCGACCGAAAATTCGCCATCGTCACGTACAGTACCGAAGTCAATGTAATCACCGATGGCTGGATCGACGCCACGCCTGGCAACTGCGAAAAATGGGCAGACAAAGCCAAAGAGCTCGAGCCTGATGCCATGACGAACATTCACGGCGGGCTCCTGCGCGCGTTGAAGATTTCGGACCGCGGCATAGACTCCGACTCGCCCGCCGTTGACCCGAACACCGTACTGACGGGCGCGGACACAATCGTGTTCCTGACCGACGGTTGGGCAAGCTGGGACGACCAAAGCACGACTCGCGTCAAAGATAAGCGCAACAACGTGGACGGCAGCGTCGGCGACGGCCCGTTCATTTACGGTGAGAACATCTGGCCTGACATCCTGCGCCAGAACCTGTTCCGCAAGGTCATCATCAGCACCGTCGGCATCGGCAACCACGACAAGGAATTGCTGAAGAATCTGGCGAAGAAAACAGGCGGCACCTACGTAGACTGGAGCTTCCCCGAGTAACGCTATCTCCGTAGCGTATGGCGTCCGTATTAGGCGTTGAGCAAGCTTTGGAAGGAAACACAACTATGAATAAACTGACTCTGCTGCTTGCCGTCGTGATGCTGGTTCTCGGCTCAAGCGTTGTCACTGAGGCCGGCGTTCGCGGCCCGCAACGCATCGCCAAGGACGACCGTAACAAAGCGTTTGAAGAATTTGAACGCGTACTCGAGCTCGTGAAGAGCGGTACTGAGGATGATACAGCCGAGGTGAAGGACGCCCTCAGCAACAAGAAGTCGCCCTTTCTGGCAATGGCCGCCGTTGAGGCCGTACGGCAGGGTGAGCTAGACAAGAGCGGCAGCGGCGTAGTGTTCCTGCCGGAAGTTCTGGCTCTGATGGGTGAGGGCTTCGACAAGTTACACGAGGAGGAGATTTTCACCGTCAACGTGCTTGCCTGCCTTGGCGTACTCGCCGACGGCGACAAGGAAGCCACCACGCAGGTCGTAACCGCGCTGTTGGATTGGCAGA